>JBGUNV010000112.1:0-16286 GCA_045117595.1 Lachnospiraceae bacterium | reverse complement strand
GGCGGACAGCGGCAGAGGGTCTGTATAGCTCTTGCTCTGATGCTCGGCCCCAAACTGATAATCGCAGATGAACCCGTATCCGCTCTTGATGTGACAGTTCAGGAGCAGGTGATAAATCTTCTTATAGAACTGAATAAAAAGCTCGGCATCGCCATACTGTTCATTTCTCATGATCTTAAGGTCGTATATGAGCTTTGTTCGAGGATAATAGTCATGAAGGACGGGGTTATTGTTGAGAGCGGAACTGATGAGGAAATCTATAATTCCCCCAGACATCCATATACACAACAGCTGTTATTAAGCGCCGGATATAAACGACAGGATTTTTTTTAAAAAGGGGTTAATTTTTGGTATGAAATGTCGATAATATTATTGCAAACGATAATAAATGTGATATAATCAAACCTGTACCGGTTATGTCAACCATAACCGATGCGGGGGGAGAAAAGAAATGATCAAGGGAATCGAAGGCTTCCAGCCGAATACAATCGCATTTAACAGAATACAGAATGACCGGAACAATGCTATCCTTAAGCAGGCCGAGGAACAGCAGCAGCAGAACGTTAAGGACAGCAGCGAGCAGCAGGGTGCTTCGAGAGATCTGGATCTGCGCCTTGGTGAGATCAGGCCCAGGCAGAATGCCAGCCTCGAGGATATCTCCCTCAGCCTTAATGAATCCACCTCATTTGAGATGAAGGGCAGATATTCGGATATAGAGTCACTCGATATGGAGAAGGCCGTATCGGATATGCAGAAGGATCAGGCTCTTATGCAGTATCAGTATTTTGTAGGTGAGACCAATATCCTGAATAACGAGGACGGTATCGTGATACCCAAGTGATCACTGTCATATACGGATTTATTACCTCTTGCTTTTTGCAGGAGGTTTTTTTATACTCTTTCACATGGGTGAAAACAGAAAGAAAGAGCTTTTGTCCTGCGCGGGACTGTTATTTGTAACGATCAACTGGGGCCTCAGCTTCGTGTTCATCAAGTCGAGCCTTGAGGTAATGCCGCCGCTTTACATGCTCGGCATAAGGTTTGTGATCGGTGGTGTGATCCTTGCCGTATTTTTCGCGGCAAGAATAAAAAAAGCCGGCCGACAGGCAATGATCCACGGTACGATAATAGGTGTGATTTTATTTATTGCCGAGGTTTTCCAGACCTATGGATGTAAATATACCACTGCAGGAAAGAATGCATTTATCACAACAATATATGTTATTCTTGTTCCGTTTCTTCATTTTCTCTTTAACAGAGTAAAGCCGAAGGTAAGATACATAGTGGCAGCCTTTACGGGTTTTTGGGGAATAGGACTCATATCTCTGACTGAGAAGTTGACGATGTCGGTCGGGGACACACTGACACTTATATGCGGCTTTTTCTATGCGTTGCAGATAATAGCGATAGCCAGGTATGCGGCATGTGATGATCCTGTAGTACTTGCGATATGGCAGTTTATCGCAACGGGTGTTCTGTCCCTTGTATCTGCTCCGGCAGCATCCGGGCCGATGACAGCGGAGATGTTCACCCGCGGGACCGTTGGAAGTCTTGTTTTTCTGATTATCTTTCCAACCATATTCGGATACGGACTGCAGGTTATATGTCAGAAATATGCACCTCCCGCACCGGCGGCCATCATAATGGGTATGGAAGCCGTTTTCGGAGCGATCGCATCATATTTTGCGCTGGGTGAGGTCATGACTGCAAGGATGATCGTGGGCTGCTGTATGCTCGTTCTTGCCATGATCATGACGGAAATAGATATCATAGGTTATTTTTATCCGGATGAGTATCTGGACAGCGCATATGACATTGATTACGACATGCTCTATGAAGAAGGCATCAGGGGGCTGATATTTGACATAGACAATACGCTTGTTATGCATGATGCTCCGCCTGATGAACGTTCGACAGCGCTTCTTAACATGCTGGATCAAAAAGGGTTCGGGATTCTGTTCCTGTCCAATAACAGGGAAGAACGTGTCAGAAGTTTCAGGGACGGAAGTGTTATGCAGGCATTATACATTCATAAGGCATCAAAACCGTTAAGGACCGGTTATGTCAGAGCCATGGAGATGCTGGGTACAAATGCCGATACAACGGTATTTATAGGCGATCAGCTGTTTACCGATGTGTGGGGAGCGAAGAGAGCCGGTATAAGGAACATACTTGTCCGGCCCATAGACAAGAAAGAAGAGATACAGATCGTACTGAAAAGGGTACTTGAGAAAGCTGTTCTGGGGTCATATATCAGAAACGTATCAGATAAAAACAGGATACATGAGAAAAAGGGTTGAATTATTAGGCGCTGTAATGTAAACTATTTAAGAATCTTTTCACGGACAACCATATAAGCATTTAAGGAGGAGTATCGGATGATCTCAGCTGGTGATTTCAGAAACGGAGTTACGGTTGAAATCGACGGTCAGATATTTCAGATCATCGAGTTTCAGCATGTTAAACCCGGTAAAGGCGCAGCCTTTGTTAGGACTAAATTAAAGAATATAGTTAACGGTGGTGTTGTGGAGAAATCTTTCCGCCCGACGGAGAAGTTTCCACAGGCCCGTATCGATAGAAAAGATATGCAGTATCTGTATAATGACGGTGATCTTTTTTACTTCATGGATACAGAGAATTTCGAGCAGATCGCACTTAATGGTGATACTGTCGGTGACGCTCTTAAGTTTGTCAAAGAGAATGAGATGGTTAAGGTGTGCGGTCATAACGGAAATGTGTTTGCGATAGAGCCCCCGTTGTTTGTGGAGCTCGAGATCACGGAAACCGAGCCCGGATTTAAGGGTGATACCGCTACAGGTGCTACCAAGCCTGCTACGGTTGAAACGGGAGCAAATGTTAACGTTCCTCTTTTCGTTGAACTCGGTGACAAGATCAAGATCGATACGAGAACCGGTGAATATCTTTCCAGAGTTTAGTAAGTACTGACAAAAGGCTGCCATGGCAGCCTTTTTTTGATATATTTTTCTCCGTTTTCCGAAATGCCGTGCGTGACGTACATACCAAAAAAAGGAGAAGGATATGGAATATAAGGAATTTTTGAATGCAGTCTGTGATTATATGAACGAAGTTGCAACAGATGTCAGTGTCAGTATTCATTCGACACCGAAGAACAACGGGGTGATACTTTGGGGGCTTATGTTCAAGCGCGAGGGTTACAACGCATCTCCGATGATCTACATGGACAGTTATTATGAGGAATATCTTGAGGGGACGGATATAAGTGATATCGGGGATAAACTCCTGGCATTGTATCAGGAGAATGATATGTCAGTAACGGTAGATATGTCATTCTTTGACAGTTTCGAGTCGGTGAGGGACCGCCTTTTCATAAAACTCGTAAACCTTTCCAAGAACAGAGAATTCCTTGAAGAAGTACCGTATGAACCGTTCCTCGATCTTGCCATAGTGGCTTATGTGAGAATGCATGATGAACAGCTTGGTGACGGGATAATCATGGTCAGAAACGAACACCTGAAGATATGGGGTGTTGACGGACAAAGTGTGCTGGACGCCGCGAAGAAGAACACTCACGATAATGACGGTTTCTCGCTTACCCATATATTGGACGCAATGGAGGACAACGGCGAGGATGTGGATGAGGATATGGAAGATTTTCCCATGTTTATCGCAACTAATGAAAGGATGATAAACGGTGCGTCAGTTCTTACCATGAGTGATAAACTGAGAGAATATGCCGATATCATGGGAGGTGATTATTACATAATACCAAGTTCGGTTCATGAACTGCTGTTATTCGCATGTGATGATTCTGATGAACCCGGTGAGATAGATAAAATGATACGTGAGGTCAATACGACACAACTGGGGCCTGATGACGTTCTGTCGGATCATGTGTACAGATATTCAATAAATGATGATGTCTTGCTATTTTGACACCCCTATGGTATAGTAAAATACGTGTGAAATCGGGGATTTATCCCCGATATGCACTCGTAGCTCAGTGGATAGAGCAGCGGTTTCCGGTGCCGCGTGTCGGGGGTTCGAATCCTCTCGGGTGCATTGCTTTATCGCTAAAGCTACAATGAAACGAAGAGGTTATGGCAAATGGCAAAAAGAGGTTTTAGGGATTATATGTCCAGATACTTCCGCTATATCATCATAGGCGGGGTGTTCATAATACTTATCGTTGTCCTTATTATTGTCTGGAGCAGAAATTCAGGGAAGAAAACGGACGACGAAGAAAACGTATCAACGATACCCGAACTTGAGACTACGGTCGAGGTACCTAAGGACAAATATGAGGAAAATGCATATGCCGATGTCAATGCGCTTGTTTCATCGTATCTGGGTGCCATGAGTACGGGCGATACCGAGACGATGGCTTCCCTTTCTTCATCCCTTTCGGATGATATGAAGGCGTTCTATGAGGCACAGGCCAAATATGTCGGTAATTATTCGAACATAAATGTATATACCAAGAAGGGCCCTTCGGAGAATTCGTATTTTCTGCTTGCGACATATGATCTGGTGATAAACGGCCAGACCAAACCGCTTCCGGCGCTCATTTCTCTCTATGTGTGCAGGAATGATTCGGGAGCACTTTATATCAATTCGGAAAGCCTGACAGCGGATGAAGAAGCATATATACTTGAGCTTGTGGCTCAGAAGGATTTTGCCGATCTGATCAATCAGGTTGAGCTGGATTATAACTCCGCACTTGATTCCGATTCGGGTCTTGCATCTGCGGCTACAGCACTGAAGGATGAGATCAACAAGGATGCTCAGGAGATCCTCGTTGCAAAACAGCAGAAGGATCTGGAGGATGCAGCCGAAGCCGAAGCAGCGGCACAGGCGGAGGCTCAGGCAGCCAATTCGACCAAGGTTAAGTGTACCAGTGACAATGTCAATATACGTGCGAGCGCGAGTACGGATGCCGAGAGTCTCGGTAAGACCAAGACGGGTGACGAGTATACCAGATATGAGAAGATGGAGAATGGCTGGAGCAAGATAGATTATAACGGCCAGGAAGCATATATTAAGAGTGAATTCCTTGAGGAGGTAGAGAGCGCTTCGGACGGCGGAGAGGATTCAGGCGAAGGTGCGGCCAAGACTGATCTCAAGCCCGGTGACAAGATCACGGTCAAGGAAAATGTTAACGTCAGGAAATCTGCCAGTGAGACCGGAGAAAAGATCTCAACTGCTTACAGAGGTGAACAGTTCGAACTGGTTGAACTGACGAACGGATGGTGCAAGATCAAATACAAAGGCGAAGAGGCATTTGTAAAGGCTGACTATGTTGAGTAACGCCTGAAGGCCGGATAGGACAGTTAAGCCCCGTAAACGTCAGTTTATGGGGCTTTAGTTTAAGAAGTTCCCCGAAAGATAAGGGAATATAAGATATGGATAAAGAGATACGGATAAACAAATATCTTGCAGAAGCCGGCGTCTGTTCCAGAAGGGAAGCAGACAGGCTGATAGAGGACGGACGGGTTCTTATAAACGGAAGTGTTGCCGTAATGGGCTCGAAGGTTAGTGAAACTGATGAGGTGACAGTTAACGGTAAACCTGTTAAAGGTGCACAGAAAAAGGTTTATCTGGCATTTTATAAGCCTGCCGGGATAGTCTGTACAGCAGACAAAAATGAAGAAAACAATTTGATGGACTATATCAGATATCCTGTCAGGGTCACATATTGCGGAAGACTCGACAAGGATTCGGAGGGATTGCTTCTTCTTTCAAATGACGGAGATCTCATACAGTCCCTGATGCGTGGGGCAAACGGTCATGAGAGAGAATATCTGGTCCGTGTGGATAGGAAACTGACGGATGAGTTTATATCAGCCATGGAGAATGGTGTATTCCTCCCGGATCTTAACGTAACGACCAAAAAATGCAGGATCAGAAGGATATCCGACGTGACGTTTACGATCACGCTGCGCCAGGGGCTGAACCGGCAGATAAGGAGAATGTGCCGCGCGTTCGACTATCATGTACGCTTTTTGAAACGCGTCAGGATCGAGAATATACAGCTTGGCGATATGACACCGGGAGCATACAGGGAACTTGAAGGTGATGAACTGAAGGAGCTTATGAGGAGAGTCTATGGATAAGGTTGCAAGAATACATGAACTTGTCAATATCCTGAACAATGCTTCGCGGGCATATTATGCCGAGAATACGGAAGTCATGAGCAATTTTGAATATGACAGGCTGTATGACGAACTGTGTGAACTGGAGAAGGAAACAGGTATAGAGCTTGCCAACAGTCCGACCGGGAATGTCGGATATGAGTCCGTGGATGAACTTCCCAAAGAGAGACATGCGACTCCCATGCTGTCTCTTGATAAGACAAAGGACAGGGAAGCCCTGAGGTCGTGGCTAAACGGGCAGGAAGCGCTGTTATCATGGAAACTTGACGGCCTTACAATAGTCCTTACATATGAAAACGGGAAGATGATAAAGGCCGTGACACGCGGGAACGGAGAGATCGGTGAGGTGATAACCGCAAATGCCAGAACATTTGTCAATCTTCCTGCTGCGATCCCTTTTAAGGGAACACTGATACTCCGCGGTGAAGCAGTCATAGGATATAAGGATTTTGAGAAGATTAACGAAGCACTTCCCGAGGCGGACGGTAAATACAAGAATCCGAGAAATCTGTGTTCCGGATCCGTACGTCAGCTTAACAGTGAAGTGACCGCAAAACGTCATGTGAGATTTTATGCTTTCAATCTTGTAAGCGCAGAGGGAACCGATCCCGGCAGGACAAGAGCTGAGAGGTTTGAATTCTTAAGATCCCAGGGATTTGAGATCGTGGAATATTTTCCGGTAACAGAGGATACGATCCTGGAGCGTATAGGTTATTTTGAACGTGAGATAGTAAAGTATGATATTCCATCGGACGGACTTGTTCTGACGCTTAATGACCTGGAGTATTCGGCATCCCTCGGGAGAACGGCTAAATTCCCAAGAGATTCGATAGCATTTAAATGGGCTGATGAGACCGCCGAGACCAGACTGCTTGATATTGAGTGGAGTCCGTCAAGGACCGGGCTTATCAATCCCGTTGCCGTGTTTGAGCCGGTTGAACTTGAGGGAACGACGGTTTCACGTGCGAGTGTGCACAATCTGAGTATGATCGATTCACTCCGGCTTGGAATAGGCGATACGATAACCGTTTACAAAGCGAACATGATCATACCTCAGATCGCGGATAATCTGACAAGGAGCGGAAGGATCGAGATTCCACAGACCTGTCCCGCATGCGGTGGCAAAACGGCTGTACAAAATGACAATGATACAAGGACACTTGTGTGTACCAATCCGGAATGCAGTGCCAGAAAGATCAAGAGTTTTACTTTGTTTGTCAGCCGCGATGCCATGCAGATCGATGGCATGAGTGAAGCGACACTTGAGAAACTGATCGCCCGCGGTATGATCAGGGAATTTTCCGACATATATGCCCTTGACCGTTATAAGGATGAAATATGCGCCATGGACGGTTTTGGCGAAAAATCATTTGCAAATATGCATGACAGTATTGAAAAGAGCCGCAATACGAATCTTATAAGGGTCATCTACGGCCTCGGGATACCGAATGTCGGACTGTCCAACGCCAGGATGCTCTGTATGTTCTTCGGACATGATATGGACCGGATCAGAAATGCCACAGTCGAAGAGCTGTCTGCTATAGACGGTGTGGGAGAAGTGATAGCAAAAAGTATCGTATCATTTTTTGCCGATGAGAATAATAAAAAGACGGTAGACGATCTGCTCGGATGTCTTAACATAGAAAAGCCTGATGAGAATGCAGCCGAACAGACACTTGCAGGAATGACTTTTGTCATAACCGGATCACTTAACAACTATAAGAGCAGAGGCGAACTGAAGGACATCATAGAAGGACTCGGGGGCAAGGTGGCGGGATCGGTCAGCTCCAATACCACATGCCTTATAAATAATGATGTCACTTCGAATTCGTCCAAGAATAAAAAGGCTCATGAACTCGGAGTTAAGATCATATCTGAGGATGATTTTATAAAGGAATACTTAAATCCATGATAAAGGAGATCTGCCATGCCCATTAAGATCCAGGATTCACTTCCTGCCCAGGCGATACTGGAAAATGAAAACATATTTGTCATGACTGAGTTTCGCGCGATGCATCAGGACATCCGTCCGCTGAACGTTCTGATCCTGAACCTGATGCCGACCAAGGAGGTGACAGAGACACAGCTTCTTCGGAAACTATCCAATTCACCGCTGCAGGTTGATATAGAACTGCTGCAGACGGCAAGTTATACTCCGACACATGTTGATGCAAGGCACCTTGACAGTTTCTATACAACATTTGACAAAGTCAGGAACCGTAAGTTTGACGGGATGATCATTACGGGGGCACCGCTCGAGAGTGTCGGCTTTGAGAAAGTGGCATACTGGGAAGAGTTGTGTGATATAATGGAATGGACCCAGAGCCATGTACACTGCACGTTTTATCTGTGCTGGGGCGCATATGCCGCACTGTATTATTTTTACGGTATCAAAAACAAGTTCTATGACGAAAAACTTTCCGGAATATATGAGCACAGAGTGCTCAAACCGACATCGCCTCTTTTTAGGGGCTTTGATGATATATTCCATGCCCCGCAGTCAAGGGAAACATATGTGACGGCTGAGCAGATAGCCTCGGTACCGTGCCTGGAACTTATGGCTGATTCGGATGAGGCCGGGGTTACGATCGTCAAGACCGAGGATTCAAGGAAGTTTTTTGTTACATGCCATGCGGAGTATGATTCAGATACTCTTGCAAATGAATATTACAGGGATCTGAAGGCCGGTATCGATCCGCATATACCGCGGAATTATTTTCCGAATGATGATCCTTCACAAAAACCTGTAGTGAACTGGAGATCAACGGGGCAGCTACTGTATACGAACTGGCTTAATTACTACGTATACCAGTCTGTGCCGTATGATATAGAAGCGATCGGAAGCACGATGGGGTGATTGAAAACGGAATACAAAAGGAGGAAGCTGTTATGGAAATGAAGTTTTACAAATGTGAGCACTGCGGACAGATAGTTGCCATAGTAAAGGGGACCGGGGTTCCGATCATGTGCTGTGGTGAGGCTATGAAGGAGATAGTACCCGGAACAGTTGATGCATCGCTTGAAAAGCATGTACCTGTTTATGAGGTTAAGGACGGTAAGGTGTCTGTTACCGTCGGAAGCGTGGAGCATCCGATGCTTGACGAGCATTATATCGAGTGGATCGCGATCGAGACGAAGATGGGTAACCAGAGGAAGGCATTAAAACCCGGAGATAAACCCGCGGCCTGCTTTTCCATATGCGATGGTGATGAGGTTGTGGCCGTTTATGAATACTGCAATCTTCACGGGTTGTGGAAAGCATGATAGACATTAAATACGACATATATTTTGAAAAGGAGAATATGTATGGCTAACAAATATTCCGGAACGCAGACAGAAAAGAACCTTGAGGCTGCATTTGCAGGCGAGTCGCAGGCGAGAAACAAATATACTTATTTTGCATCAAAGGCCAAGAAGGACGGCTTTGAACAGATCGCTGCAATGTTTCTGAAGACTGCGGATAATGAAAAAGAGCATGCCAAGATGTGGTTCAAGGAACTTGAGGGGATAGGATCAACGGCAGAAAATCTTGCAGCTGCTGCCGATGGCGAGAATTACGAATGGACCGATATGTATGAAGGATTCGCCAGGACGGCGGAGGAGGAAGGCTTCCCGGAGCTTGCGGCCAAGTTCAGAGGGGTTGCTGCTATCGAGAAGAACCATGAAGAAAGATACCGTGCACTCTTACATAATGTAGAGGCTCAGGAAGTATTTGCCAAGAGTGAGGTCAAGGTATGGGAATGCCGTAACTGCGGACATATTGTTGTCGGAACGAATGCACCTGATGTCTGTCCCGTATGTGCTCACCCCCAGAGTTATTTTGAGGTAGAAGCCAAGAATTATTGATCTTATTGGAGAATGACATGAAAGAACTGAAAGATTATGTTACAAGTATTCCCGACTTTCCCGAGAAGGGGATAATATTCAGGGATATCACATCTGTACTGCAGGATGCAGAAGGGTTGAAACTTTCCATCGATGAATATATGAAGATGGTAGAGGATATCGATTTTGATGTTATCGTCGGAGCGGAGGCCAGAGGCTTTATTTTCGGGACGCCGGTTGCCTATATGCGCAACAAGCCGTTTATTCCTGCCAGAAAGCCCGGGAAATTGCCGAGAAAGACCATATCACAGGAGTATGAGCTTGAATACGGTACTGCGACCATAGAACTGCATGAGGATTCCATAAAGCCCGGACAGAAGGTTGTCATCATTGACGATCTTATTGCGACGGGAGGAACCGTGGAGGCAATGACGAAACTGATCGAAAAGCTGGGCGGAACGGTCGTTCGGATATGTTTCCTCATGGAACTGGCAGGGCTGCACGGTCGCGACAGACTTAAGGGATACGATGTCAGATCGGCAATAGTTTATGATGGAAAGTGATGTCAGAACTGTGAGTATATAAAGGCACTGTTCCCGAAATATGCGAACATCGCCGTAAGGATGATGAGCATGCAGAAGATGATCTTTGAATACATCTTTTCAAGCGGGAGAGGCTTTATCGGATCATTTCCGTTATTGTACCTTGCCCCGGCAAACTGTACGATCAGCAGCATGATACCGAATATGAACGTATATACATAATAGTATGATGCACCCGGTGCCAGTGTGAATATCCGGCGGATGATGATCCATGTATCATTAAGTGTTGCTGCACGAAACGGTATCCACAGGAAGTTTACGAACAGGAAGTTTAATATCATTGAGAAGATGCGAAATGCCTGAGGGCGTTTTGCATCTTTTCTGTTGTGAACAAACAGGCGGTGGATCATCTGCCCGAGGCCGTGCAGTATTCCCCACAGAAGGAAATTGACTGTTGAACCGTGCCACAGACCGCTGACGATCATAACGAGCATTATGTTTATGTACGTGCGGATATATCCTTTCCGGTTACCGCCAAGAGGGATGTATATGTATTCCTTAAGCCACGAAGACAGGCTGATATGCCATCTGTTCCAGAATTCCGAAGGATTTGTTGCCATATACGGAAGATTGAAGTTTACGGGGATATCAAACCCCAGGATCGTTGCAACACCGACAGCGATATTAGAATATCCGGCAAAATCAAACAAAAGTTCCAGTGAGTACCCGACGGATGTCACAAAGAGTGTCAATCCGCTGTATACGTCAGGAGCAGAGTATACACTGTCTACGGATACCGCAAGCCGGTCGGCAAGGCAGAGTTTCATAAAAAGACCGGTAACACACAGCCATAAACCGCTTTGAAGCCGTTCTTTTGTCAGTTTTTGCCTTGATGATATCTGCGGGATAAAATCGCGTGCCTTTGTTATGGGGCCTGACAATACCGTCGGAAAGAAACTGATATAGATCAGTGCCTCTGTTAATGAGGGCATGGATGACAGTTTTCCGGTCATAACATCCGCAAGAAGACTTATCGACATAAGCATATAGAATGACATTCCTACAGGGAGCGGCATGATCAGCGAATATTTGAAAAAACACAGTACCGCCACCTGTATCAGCACCGCCGCAATAAAAACAGTCTTTGAACGCGAGATATCCCCGGAATTTCGTCTCGTGAAAATATACCGGCTGCATGCATACGTAAAAAGCGAGAGTGCGATCAGTATGATCAGCCCGCTGGTGTCCATCAGGGCATAGAACAGATAGCAGGCCGCAAGCAGTATAGTGTTATTCAGTTTGGTTTTGCTGCTGTTATTATTCATCTGATAACCTTTGCCAGTTCTTCAGCTATCATTTTGTGAGCCGCGCGGTTGATATGACCGCTTCCCGGCGTCGTATTGGCAAATCCGTATGGGATCACGTGTTTTTCTTCATATTCGGCAAGAAACCTGTCCGACATATCCACAAATATGATATCGTTGTCGGCGCACACCTTTTTATAATAAGGCTCGGCATTGTTGGTCAGTATCTTCATACTGCCGTCTTTTTCGAGGGATACTGCGGGATGATACAGAATGATCACCGGCTTGTCGGTTTTACTCCTGATGAATTTCATCAGATCATCAAGTGCGGTTTCAAAATCCCCTTCATATTCCGACTGCCAGAACTCGGGATCGAGTATATCTGAAGGTTCCTGATCGGCCCGTGACTCCAGAAATGTATAATATTGTTTGTGTATCAGCCGAAGAAGCGGGAGAGCTTCTTTTGCTCTGATCACCATCCGGCTCTTTGCAGAAAGTGAACTGACCATGGAGGCGGCGGTCTCGTTCGGATCGTATCCGGCCTGTGTCATCGAATCATACAGGGCTTTTGTATCATAAGCCAGTGAATCCGTTTCTATTATTATTCCCTTTGCATAGGGGAATTCACCGAGTATCCCGTCAAGGTGCTGTAATACGACCGAAAAATAGTTTCCGCTTCTGCCGATGTTTATCACGTGAAGCTTTCCGTCATCATAAAGAGTATCATTTAATATATCACTGTATCTCATGTCTTCCGGTATGAACAGACCTTCGGTGTGAGACGCTCCGGCGACAACATAATACTCGTCAGAACGTTCAAGATCGCGGTTGACATACCCCAGATCATCGATATCGGCACGGCAATAACCTTCGAGACCGTATACCCCGGAGCTGCCGGGCAGAAGGTAACCTGTTGTAGCTCCGTGTTCCCGGGACAGTTCCTGGCATGGATCATAGACGGCAAAACACAGCAGATCGCATATTGCAGCAGCTGTTAAGGCCGCGACTGTCCAGGACAGTATATGTTTTATGCAGACTGAAAACTTATACATGTGAACCATTTTACTTACTTTGGGTAATGAGTGCAAGTCGAGATACAATCAACAAATGTCATATATGCGGCATTTTGTGATACAAAAAAATTTAATAAACATCTTGAATACGTGATGATTAAGTTCTATTATATAGTAGATTGATTATATTACCAATCAATATTTTGTGTAGTAGATGATGTAATATACCATATTAGATATGAATACGGATGAAACGCTTTCGGCCCTTCTTCCATTATTTGAGAATTACTATAATGTAAATACGACAGACGTTCAGGAGCCTTTTTGTGCGGAGGCTGTTTTTGAGTCCCATAACGAACAGTATTATCTGATCAAGGCGGCAAAGGTTGCCAACATAGATATGAACGAATATGTCTATTTTGCAAAATGCGATGATCTTGATGCCGATACGTTCAATACATTTGATGAGACTGCATGGGAGAGGGGACTTGCAAATGTAAAGCCCTCATATGATCACAGAAGTACGGATGTGACACTTATCATCGTTGCCGGAAACATAGAACCGGCTGTCAGAAAACAGATAAAGAAAAAGCGCCACTACAAAAGCTATAAATGGGGCTTTAACGGGTGGAGCAATTACAGATTGGTTGCAATCGAGTGTATGACAGGTAAGGCTATTTACAACCACCATGGCCGGACCCTCAAAAAACTCGTTGGCAATATATTAAGATGATTTATAAGGGAGGAGAGAGACATGACAGCATTATTAATCATCATTGCAGCTATCATTCTGCTTGTCATCGGCTATATTTATTATGGCTCCTGGCTTGCAAAGCAATGGGGTATCGACCCCGCCAAGAAGACTCCGGCTGTTGAACTTGAAGATGGTGTTGACTATGTTGCAGCTAAGCCTGCAGTACTTATGGGTCACCACTTTTCATCCATCGCCGGTGCAGGCCCTATCAACGGACCTATCCAGGCAGCAGTATTCGGTTGGTTACCTGTATTCCTTTGGTGTATAATCGGTGGTATATTCTTCGGAGGATTACAGGATTTCGGTTCACTGTTTGCATCGATCAGACATGAAGGTAAATCCGTGGGTGAGATCATCAAGGATTCCATGGGCCCCAAGGCCAAGAAGCTTTTCATCGTATTTGCGCTCCTTGTTCTGATCCTTGTTATCGCATCATTTGTAAACGTTGTTGCAGGAACGTTCTTTACGGCTGACGACGCGGGACAGTTCGGTTTTGTGACATCCCCTAACGGCAACCAGACAACGGCTATGATCTCATTCCTGTTCATTATTCTTGCGATCATTTACGGATTCATTACGAACAGGGCAGGAGTCAAGACACTTCCCGCAACCATCATCGGTATCGTTGGTATCATCATTTCCACGATCATCGGTCTTAACTGCGGTCTTGCTATCGGACGTACGGCATGGATCATCATCATCGGTATCTATATCGCTGTTGCATCATTGGTTCCCGTATGGATCCTGCTGCAGCCCCGTGATTACTTGTCATCTTTCCTGCTTTATGCAATGATGGGTCTTGCGGTTATCGGTATACTTATTTCCGCATTTTCAGGAAGTGCTTCATTTACACTTCCCGCATTCACAGGCTGGTCAACGAAGATCGGTAATCTGTTCCCGGCATTGTTCATAACAGTTGCCTGCGGAGCATGTTCAGGTTTCCACAGCCTTATCTCAACAGGAACATCAAGTAAGCAGCTGGATAACGAGAAGAATGCCAAGGCCATCGGTTACGGCTCAATGCTCATCGAGTCAGCGCTCGGTATCATCTCACTTATCGCTGTAGGTATGGTTTGGGATAAGTTCACGAACGGTGATTTCGGTTCACCTTCAGCAGCTTTCGGTGCAGGTATCGCGATCATGTTCGGTGCAGAGACAACAAGCGTTTATACAACGATCTACGCACTTCTTACACTTGCTGTTTCGGTATTTGCACTTACATCACTTGATACAGGTACAAGGCTTTCAAGATTCATGTTCTCCGAACTGTTCCTTACAGACGAAGAGGAGACATGGAAGGATGCCAAGGGTGTCAGAAAGCTTCTTGCTCATCCGCTTTTCGGTACGACACTTATGGTTGTTATAGGCTGTGTACTCGGCGGTCTGTCACTTTCACAGATCTGGGGACTGTTCGGTGCAGCCAACCAGCTCCTTGCAGGTATCGCACTTATGGCTGTTGCAGCATGGCTCGGTGAAGTAGGCAAGAACAACAAGATGTTCTACATCCCGATGGCATTCATGCTCATTGCAACACTTACATTCCTGGCTCAGAAGATAATCAGCCTCTGCAAGACTATCGCAGGCCTTGCTGAGAATCCTGCAATGTGGGGCGATTACTTCCAGCTTATCTTTGCCGCTGCTATGTTTGTTCTTGCGATCATCCTTATCGTACAGGGCTATCAGACATTTAAGAAGCAGAGTGCAGCAAAGGCAGCATAAATTTATGCTTGCAAATTGATTTTTGCTGGTATATTATTGCTAAAGAGCAAAGGCGCTCGAGGGGTTATACTCTTCGTGCGCCTTTTTATTATTATTTATTCAAATATGGAGGATAAGAAAATGTCGTATGTTGATGAGGTTTACGAAAGAGTCGTAGCACAGAATCCTGCACAGCCGGAATTCCATCAGGCTGTTAAGGAAGTACTTGAATCACTTCGCGTGGTCATTGAGGCAAATGAAGAGGAATATCGGAAGGACGCTCTGCTTGAGAGACTTACAACTCCCGAGAGACAGGTTCTTTTCAGAGTTCCCTGGGTAGATGACAAGGGTCAGGTCCAGGTCAATAATGCCATGCGTGTACAGTTCAATTCAGCTATCGGACCTTACAAGGGAGGACTTCGTCTTCACCCTTCAGTTAACCTCGGAATTATCAAGTTCCTCGGATTCGAGCAGATATTCAAGAACTCACTCACAGGGCTTCCGATCGGCGGAGGTAAGGGTGGTTCTGATTTTGATCCCAAGGGAAAATCAGACCGTGAGGTCATGGCTTTCTGCCAGAGCTTCATGACGGAACTGTTCAAATATATCGGTGCTGATACGGATGTACCTGCCGGTGATATCGGAACAGGCGCAAGAGAGATCGGTTTCATGTATGGCCAGTACAAGAGACTTACGGGTCTTTATGAAGGCGTTCTTACGGGTAAGGGCCTGTCATACGGCGGATCTCTTGCAAGAACCCAGGCTACGGGATATGGCCTTCTGTATATGACAGATGAAATGCTCAGATGCAACGGAGTTGATATCAAGGGCAAGACATGTGCGGTATCAGGATCAGGTAATGTTGCGATCTATGCTATAGAAAAGGCACAGCAGCTTGGTGCAAAGCCTGTTACATGTTCGGATTCCACAGGCTGGATCTATGATCCCGAGGGAATCGATGTGGAACTTCTTAAGGAGGTTAAGGAAGTTAACCGTGCAAGACTTACGGAATACGCTGC
>JBGUNV010000111.1:0-13135 GCA_045117595.1 Lachnospiraceae bacterium | reverse complement strand
GTCTTACCCGTTCCGGGCTCACCCTTTATGAGAAGCGGTTTTTGCAGAGTTTTTGCCACATTAACAGCACTCATAAGTTCCTGTGAGGCAATATATGTGCCTGTACTTTTAAATCCTCCCGCATTTATATCCATATCGGTCTTATCCCTTCCTGTTCCTTATGACTCCTGCCATGAAAGGCCGTAATATTCATCCTTCTTTTCCCGGTTCATGAGGTCTCCCACGGCGTCAGCCACCTTTGCACCGTTAAACAGTATGTCATTGACCTCTTCTATTATCGGCACTTCGACATCATATTTCCTTGCAAGAGCCAGTGCCGCCTTGGCGGAGTAGACACCTTCCACCACCATATGAACTTCCTTCATGGCAGATTCCATGTCCATGCCCTGTCCCATGAGTATACCGGCTCTGCGGTTTCTCGAATGCATGCTCGCACATGTTACAACCAGATCGCCGATACCGGTAAGTCCGGCAAACGTTTCCGCCTTGCCTCCCATCTTGACACCCAAACGTGATATCTCCGAAATACCTCTTGTAATCAGAGCGGCCTTGGTATTGTCACCATACCCCAGTCCATCGGCCATCCCCGCTGCAAGAGCCACCACGTTTTTTAGGGCACCCCCGAGTTCTATCCCCAGCACATCCGGACTTGTATATACCCGGAACACTTTGTTCATGAACATATTCTGAACAAACTCTGCTGTTTCCTTTTTGCGTGCCCCGACAACACACGTTGTCGGAATCTTCTTCCCGACCTCTTCCGCATGTGACGGACCGGACATCACAGCGACCTTGGCCTGGGGAATCTCCTGTTCTATAATATCCGAAAGGGTCATCAGAGATTGCTCCTCTATACCCTTTGCGACATTTACGATAACCTGATCCTTTTCAACATGAGGACTCATAAGTACCGCGGTACTTCTTGTATATACGCTCGGAACTGCCAGGACGATCAGTGCCATGTTGTGACATGCCTGTTTCAGGTCCGTGGTAAATACCATGTCGTCCGGTAATATAACTCCCGGAAGCTTGTCCTTATGTTCGTGATATGTGTTTAGCATATCGATCTCGTTCTGATCGATCGACCATATAGTTACTTTATGGCCGTTTTCCGACAAAACGACAGATAGCGCGGTGCCCCAGCTTCCGGCACCGATCACACTGACATTTGCCATTTGATGATACCTCCTGTGTGTATTTTACGGATCATATCCGTTTATTCATGCTGATCTCGGTTGTTGCAGTCGATCTCCGGGCGGGATCTGATATATGTTTTCCTCTCAGTACCCGACAGAAGTCTTTTGATATTCTCCTTATGCCTTATCAGCATGAGTATCATCAGTATGATGATTATTATCAGATATTCAATGTAAAGCGAATGAAGCCCGAGTTCATTCCAGCCGTAGAAATCCGTTTTCATGAACACGATGGAACATACGACAAGGGCGACATAGATAAAGATCGATCCGAGAGACACATAATGTGTCGCAAAAAATATCGAGAAGAAAACAACTATACCCACACCGGTCATGACCGGAGACAGTCCGAACAGAATAAAACCGGCTGTTGCCGCTATTCCTTTTCCGCCTCTGAATTTCATGTAAAACGGAAAATTATGTCCGAGTATCACACCTGCAGAAGCATAGAGAAACAAAAGGCTCAGTATCTCGCCGTGGCTGTTACCGAAAACGATCCTTGTTATCAGGATCGCAAGACCGCATTTTAAAGCATCGCCCAGCAGAACAATCCCGGCGTATTTGGCTCCCATGGTCCTTAATATATTGGTAGTGCCGGCATTTCCGCTGCCATATTTCCTTATATCTATTCCCTTTGCCTTACCTACGATATAACCCGTCTGAAACAGTCCGCAGACATATCCTATCACAAGGCATATCAAACGCTCTGTCACTTTTCTCCTCTTTCCCTGATAATGAAGCGAAGCGGCGTCCCGTTAAAGCCGAAAGCGCTGCGTATCTGATTTTCCATATATCTGGTATAGGAAAAATGCATAAGCTCCTTATCATTTACAAATATGACAAAAGTAGGCGGCTTTACGCTCACCTGCGTCATATAGAACAGTTTCAGTCTGCGCCCGCGGTCTGACGGCGGCTGTTGCAGCGATACCGCTTCAGTCATGATTTCATTCAGAACTCCCGTCGCAATACGCATGGATGCATTGGCACATACACTGTTAATCATATCATAAAGTTTGGGCAGGCGCTGTCCCGTAACCGCAGAAATGAACGTTATCTGCGCATAAGGAATAAATGAGAGAACATTTCGTATATCCTTCTCAAACCTGCTGACCGTTTTCGTGTCCTTTTCGATCGCATCCCATTTATTAACCGCTATGATGATGCCCTTACCGGCTTCCTCTGCGATCCCGGCAATCTTGGCATCCTGTTCGGTAACGCCCTCCGTAGCATCAACAACAAGGATCACGACATCGGATCTCTCAATAGCGGCAACGGTCCTTATTACCATATAATGCTCCAGATCCTCCTTGACCTTGTTCTTGCGTCGAAGGCCCGCTGTATCGATAAAGACATATTCGCGACCGTTATATCTGACAGGTGTATCGATTGCATCCCTTGTTGTACCTGCAATATCGGATACGATCACCCGGTCCTTGCCGATAAGTCTGTTGATGATGGAAGATTTTCCGACATTGGGTTTTCCGACGATGGCAACCTTGGGCCTGTCATCCTCTGATTCCTCTTCGTTCTGAGGGGGAAACAGCGCAATAACCGTATCAAGCAGTTCTCCCAGTCCAAGCCTGTTCGCAGCCGAGATCGGTATCGGCTCTCCTATCCCGAGATTATAAAACTCATATACGTCATTTCCGTATTTTTTGAAATCATCGACTTTGTTGACAGCCAGAACCACGTTTTTACGTGATCTGCGCAACATATCACAGACCTTTTGATCAGAATCAACAAGTCCCTGTTTAACATCAACTATAAATATTATGACATCAGCGGTATCTATAGCGATCTGGGCCTGTTCCCTCATCTGTGACAGTATCACGTCCGAACTGTCAGGCTCGATACCACCCGTATCTATCAATGTGAAATTCCGGTCCAGCCATGAAACCTGCGCATATATACGGTCCCTGGTGATCCCCGGGGTATCCTTTACTATAGATATACGCTGTCCTGCAAGAATGTTAAAAAGCGACGACTTGCCGACATTCGGCCGACCGACTATTGCCACTACCGGCTTACTCATAAAGCTTCTCTTTCAGTATAAATTCTACAAGATCCAATCCATTAGATTTTACAATACGTGTATTTACTTGTAAAGCCCCCTCAAGGTCGCCGATCGTTATATTATCAAGGAAAATCTCCTCATCAGCCTTCATCATGCTCTCCGGTATCAAAAGGCATTCTCCGAGTTCCTTACCCTTAAGCTGGGCTATTATATCCTGTCCTGTCAGGAGCCCGGCAACGGTGATGCTGTTACCGAAGAATTCATTTCTCACGGTATATATGTTAAACGATACGTTCGGAAACAGGCTGCAGATCCTTGATGTGGCATCCTCTACATAAGGAGCCGCAAGCACTCCCGTGACTATCGAAAATGATGATCTGTAAGCAAGAGGGTCGATCCTTCCGGCTTCAACAGCGTCTTTTACCTTATTACGGGCATCATCATACTCATCGCTCATAAGCCGCAACATGCCGACACCATTCTCAAGCTGTGGATAATCGTCATATTCATCCGCCGGCGGGATCGGTCTTTGTGCCAGAATGTATATCTCATCCGATGCATGTGCAAAATGTATGCCATGCATCTTCATGGCGGTATCCTGTATCTTCTCTATTATGTCGAGAGTTATGACGGCATCTTCCTTTTCTATCGCCTCTAACGGGTACAGTCCGTCACGATATCTGGTAAGTCCGACCGGAACAACCGAAACGCTCTGCATTACCGGTGCATATTCGAGAAGATCCGTCAGGGTCCTTTGAAGTTCCGCCCTGTCATTGACGCCCTTGCACATGACGATCTGTGCGTTCATTGTTATGCCGGCATCATATAATGTCCTGATCTTCTCAAGCGCAGCACCGGCGAACCGGTTGTTCAGCATCATGCAACGAAGTTCGGGATTTGTAGTCTGGACAGATATGTTTATGGGACTTAACCGGTACCTGATGATCCTGTCTATATCGTGATCATCCATGTTCGTAAGCGTCACGTAATTTCCCTGCAGGAATGACAGTCTGGAGTCATCATCCTTAAAATATAGCGTCTTGCGCATGCCGGCGGGCATCTGATCTATAAAACAGAAAATGCATTTATTCCTGCAGCTTCTGTACTCATCCATAAGACCCGACTCAAATTCGATCCCGAGATCCTCATCCTCATCCTTTTCAATCTCGAGCTCCCACTCTTCTCCGTTGCTCTTACGTATAAGAACCGTCAGTTCTTCACTTCTTGCCAGGAATCTGTAGTCAAAAACATCCTCGATCGGTATATCGTCAATACAAAGAAGAGCATCGCCGGCCGTGACTCCCATCTCGTCGGCAATGCTTCCTTCTTCAACACTTTTTATGATATGGACATGTTCCTTCATGAATCAATTATAACATATCAGCCGGTACTTCCAAAACCTCCGTTCCTTACGGTATCCGTATCATCATCTTCAGTGATGCCGTAGGGGATGAAAAGGCCCTGGGCAAAACCGCTTCCGGCCTTGATGTCTACAACCTTTCCCTCATTTGAATCATTTGTGATCTTGATAAAGATATGTCCTTCATTGTCTGACCCGTAATAATCGCTGTCAATGATTCCGACAGTGTTGTTCAGCTGCAGACGGTATTTAAATCCCAATCCGCTTCTGGGAAAAATCATAAGTACCCAGTCCTTATCCATCCTCGCCCGAATACCTGTAGGTATCTTGGCGGTCTGCTGCGGTTCAAGATGAATGTCGACAGGAGAATAAAAATCATATCCGGCCGAACCCGACGTGGCTCTTACGGGTAATACAACAGAATCATAAACCTTCCTGATATCTTCTTCGCTCCCGCCGAACTCACCGGCGTATGCTTCACGAAACTGTTCAAAACTTACCTTTTCAAATTTAGCTATCCTGTTCATACCGT
Organism: Lachnospiraceae bacterium; assembly: GCA_045117595.1. Classification (GTDB taxonomy): domain Bacteria; phylum Bacillota; class Clostridia; order Lachnospirales; family Lachnospiraceae; genus UBA2868. The sequence continues at coordinate 8,033 of JBGUNV010000111.1, read as the reverse complement.
TATGTTTCTCCAATCAGACAGATCAATCATTGTTCAATAATAGTCATCACAGTATATGACAGGTACTTCGGGGGTATCAGAAGCGAGAGTTGCTGCCACATCAATCACGCGCTGGTTCGCGCTTCCCTTCCACAACAGCTTGACATCCCGCTCCTCTATGTGAAATTCCCCGTCTACCAGTACGTCAATAAACTTCATAAGTGGATCATTATACAGGCTCTCCCATACATCACCCGTATACATCCAGATCGTTTTGTTCGGGAACTTTTCCTTTATCTCTTCGGCAAGTGCCCTGATATCGGAATAGTTGTTACAGTACATCGGGTCGCCGCCCGAAAATGTAACTCCGGAGATATACGGCTTGCGAAGTTCAACAAATATCTCCTCCTTGGTATCCGCGTCAAAAACGAGTCCTCCGTTCGGATCCCATGTGGACGGATTCTGACATCCTTCGCAACAGTGGGAACATCCTGCAACCCATAATACAACACGTAGCCCGTCGCCGTTGAGCATATCGTCCTTGGTAATGTTGTGATACCTCATTACATGCTCTTCCTTTCGGCTATCTCGGCCATCTTGGCATCATTGAGACGTGTGTCGCCATGTACTCTGGAATATGACAGATATCCGTTCATCCTGTCAATCTTGGTAAGGTTGCGGCTGCCGCACTTCGGGCATACATCCATCTCAAGCTCCTGGTGCCCGCAATCGTCACAGTATGCAAGAGACATATTAACCCCCTCATACAGTCCCATATCCATGGCACGGTTTATAAGGGTACGGATCGCTCCGAGGTTATAATCGATCGGGTAGCGAACATACTGGATCTTGCCGCCGTTTGAGAGTTCCCAGAACCTGTATTCGCTGTCCTGCTTCTCTATAGGAGTGATATCCTCCGTTACATGACAGTGGAAACTGTTTGATACATAATCCCTGTCCGAAACGTTTTCTATAATGCCGTACTTCTTGCGGAACTGTTTGACCTGGAGGCCGCACAGGTTCTCGGCCGGGGTTCCGTAGATGGCATAGAGATTGCCGTCCTCTTCCTTGAATTCCGTGATCTTGGTATTGATATACTCAAGCACCTCAAGAGCGAACTGCCCGTCCTCATATAACGACTTCTTGTTGTACAGCTGCTGGAGTTCATTAAGTGCAGTGATACCGAATGACGCTGTTGCGTATTTAAGGAGAGGTTTGATCTTGTCAGTCAGCTTAAGATGCCCCTGATAGAACCCTCCCTCACAGTATGCGAGCGGATTCGTGGACGCACGCATCTCACCGAGGTAAGCATATGTACGTATATGGAGCTGTCTTATAAGGTTAAGATAATAATCAAGTACCGAATAGAAATCCCTGGATTCCTGTCTTGACTTGGCAAGGATCATCGGAAGATTAAGTGATACGGCGCCTATATTGAATCTCCCGACAAATACCGGAACATCGTCATCATCAGCCGGATGCATTCCTCCACGTTCATACCAGGGAGACAGAAAAGCCCTGCATCCCATGGGAGATATGATCTTACCGTATCTCTTGTACATGGAGGCTATATATCCTCTGCCTGTAAGTGACAGCCAGTCAGGATACATCGTCTTGCTCGAACATCTGACTCCTGCCTCAAAAACATCTTCAAGTTCCTTGCCGGGACCGTGAAGGTTCTCATCATATAAGAATACGATCTTGGGGAACAATACAGGTTTCTTACATTCCTTCTTGCCCTGCCCCTTTCGTCTGACATCAAGCATGGTTATCGTTGCCATCTTGGAAAACTTCGCAGTACCCGTTCCGGCTGTTACTGTTATAAAAGGATAATCACCGCGGGAACTTGCCACGGTATTGAACTTATACTCCCATCCCTGGAATCCCTGCTCGAAATCACGATGTACATCCTTTTCGGCTTCCTCTTCGGCTCTTTCCCTGTCAATACCGAGAGCCGTATATTTCTCAATATACTTCTTGAAACTCTTCTGTGCATAAGGCTCAAGTATAAGATCCACTGAAGGTACGGTAAATCCGCCATATTGCTGACTTGCTGCAGACAGTACGATATCACCTATGACATCAAAGGCCACATCAAGAGTCTTCGGCTCGTTATACCATATGTTACCCATCTCAAAACCGCCGCGAAGAACATTTTCCACGTCAAACAGACAGCAGTTCATCGTGTCTCGTCTCGCGGACATGTCATGGATATAGATATAGCCGTCACGACAGGCCTGGATCTCCTCAGTCGTCAGGAAGAACTTCTGATACAGCTCCTTGTTGAACTGATTGAATATCAGACTTCTCTTGGTAGAAACAAGCGCCGAATCGGTATTGGCATTCTCCTTATCGCCGACATACATGATGGACTGGCTCTTCATGTATACGTCATCAAGCATCCTGACAAAGTCCTGTTTATAATTCCGGTAATCCCTGTAACTCTTTGCTACTATAGGTTTGACTTCCTCAAGGGCAGATTCCACAATATTATGCATGACCGGAATGGGGATCTCGTCAACACCGAGCTCATTGACCTTATCTACAACCTTCTGGCAGATAAAACGGTTCTCCTCTTCCGAAAACTTCGTAAGAGCCCTGTAAGCAGACTTGGCCACTGCATCTATAACCTTCTGGACATTGAATTCTTCGTGGGTTCCGTCCTTCTTGATCATCTTTACCGGCCTGTCGGGCCTGTAAAGCGATGCGTAATCAATCTTCTCCTGCGTTTTATTCTCTGATTCAGCGGATAACTGCGCCATGATAACCTCCATGATCAATACGTAGAAATGTCTATATCTTGTAGCGGCACAATTACTCTACCACCATATGATGTTGCAGTCAATGAATAATTTATGACAAAATACAAATTTTGTTAATGCAAATGAACAAAAGACATGTTATATTAATTTGTAAGAATATTATAAGCGAGGTATCAGCATGGCACTAGCCGGAGCATTCAAAGCACAGCTTAAGAACGGTAAGACATATTACAGGAGTTCCGTTACATACCGTAACAAACACATCAGTCTCGGGAGTTACGATACCGAGGAGCGTGCCCATGCAGCCTATCTTGTGGCCAAGGATATAATCTCCGACGGCACGATTACAATTGATGCCTATCGTATGGACTCTGCCCTGGATTTTGACAAATTCGTCACTCTTATCAATTTCAGGGACAACAAGGTATATATCAAGAACCCCATCTACCTTGAGAAGTCATACTTCATGTACTACCTCACGCCATCCATGGTATTCAAGTTTGATATTGACGACCTCTTCTACTTCGCAAGTCACAAGATCAGCCGCAGGAACGGCCACCTGTGGGTTGCCGATTACGGGATGCAGGTCAACCTTTACAGCAGATACGGCATCAAACCTCATGCGGTTCTGGACAGGGATTACCGTTTCATAAACGGTGACAGGTATGATTTCAGATATGACAATATCGAGATAATAAACAGATATACCGGTGTATATGCCGTGAAGCGCAGCGTTTACACCAAATATACGGCGAGGATCCTTGTAAACGGCCTGTATACTATAGGAACGTATGATACCGAGATTGAAGCCGCCATAGCATATAACAAGGCGGCCGATATAATCAAAAAGGCGCGTCCGTCAAAACATTTCAGGCTTAATTATATCGAATCCCTTACTCCGCAGGAATACGCGATGATGTATCTGCGGACCCAGATAAGCGACCGGATATTTGCGGACTTCACATAATGAAGTCCGTTATTTTTGCTCATAATCTATAAAGCTGAGGTTCATATCGATATCACCTGTTATCCCATCGATATGTCCCCTCCTGTTATACTGCCACATACTGAACCTGTACGGGTAATCCGTCGGAATATTGTCATCAGCCAGCCAGACATCATAATCACCGAGCTCCTCCAGATCAAACCCCGAAATAAGCATATCTCTTGTAGCGTATATAACAGGCTTATATCCGTATCCTTTGACCGCATCGCAGAACGCTCTGGCAATGGCGGTTCTCTGTTCATTGGTCAGTTTATCGGTTCTTGCTTCATCTCCGCTCACCTTTTCAATATCGATAGCTATCGGGTATCTGATATTAAATCCCGAAACGGCACCCACGATATAGTTGGCTTCTTCTATGGCCTCTGCTTCGGTTATCGCCTGTGAATAGAAATATGCGCCTATCTGTATTCCCGTAAGCTGGGCGTTTTGCGCATACTCAACAAACTTCTCGTCCAGCGATATTGCACCCGTTCCATAACCCCTGCTTCCGAGACGCAGCATTGCAAATCCGATCCCGTTCTCCTTCAGTTTGACAAAGTCCACAGTACCGTTATACTTGGACAGATCTACCCCTTTTATTGCCTCTCTTTTATTGTCCTTGTATGAGAGGACACCGTTATCATTGGTAAGATCTCTTTCGAGATCATAATCATTCTTGTATACGTTCTTTATGATCTCATACTTTTTTTTATTACCGTATTCATCCTTGACGGTCAGGTATTCCCTGTCGCTGTCATCCGTATCGTCCGTATCATTATCCATGCCTCCCTGACCGGCATCTTCCTCATCACGTTTTCTATCCTTCTTATCAGTACTGCTTTTTTCGCCTTTATCATCCGCAGACTCGGAATCCTTAGTGTCCTGATCGTCGCGTTCGGTCTTCGAATCACTGATATCGGTATCTGTAGCCGTATCAGCATCCTCATCATCCGTTTTGTCCTTATTCGGATCCTTATACGGTGTAAGTTCACCTTCCTCTTCATCCTTTACAACATTGTTCGTTTTACGGGCATCATCCCAGAATTCAAGTTCATTGGATGTGATATTATGGGCATCCTTTAATATATCATCTTCCTTGGACTCTTCCGATGCCACATCAGTTTTCACTGGAGGTGTTTCGGTATCGCTGTTGACATAGAGTATTACCAGAAACAGCAATATAACCAGACTGGCCGCAGCAACACACATAGCTACCGTCTTCTGGTATGATCTGTTTTCATCCGGATCCTGATTGTATAATGAAGCCATTTCAAATCCCTCCGATTTTTCTTTTGACCCCTGTGTGATGTTATGTTAGAAATATAGTTATGAAAAAACTATGCCTTATTGTAATTGCTCTGCTCCCTTTGCTTGCAGGATGCGATCAAACATCCCAATCCCCATATTCCAGAAGCGGTATGTATTTTGATACCGTTGTTTCCGTTGATATATACGGACCCGAGGAGGATCCTGACATCATACTTGATGAGTGCATGAACTTATGCAGTCATTATGAGCAGTTATTTGACAAAAACATCCCAACGAGCGATATCGCCAGGATCAATTCCGGCAGGGCATCAACAACTTCCGTAGAGCACGATACCGCCGTTCTGATAGATAAGGCGATCGAATATTCCCGTATGACTGACGGACAGTTTGATATCACGATCGCACCGGTATCCGCTCTTTGGGATTTTCATCCCGGCAGTGAACAAATACCGTCAGACGCGGATATCCGCAAAGCACTGCATTTTGTCGATTATCATAATATTACGGTTGATACCGTAAATGATACGGTAACAACCCTGACTGATAATATCCGTGTCGATGTCGGCGCTGTGGCAAAAGGTTATATTGCCGACCGTATAGCCGATCACCTCGGATCTTATGATATTGACGGTGCCATAATAAACATGGGCGGCGATATCAGAATGACAGGCAGCAAATCCGATAAAGAAAACTTCATCATCGGGATAAACGATCCTTTTGACAGCGGCAACTGTATCGAAGCTCTGTCCGTATCTGATACAGCCGTAGCAACAAGCGGGTTATACGAACGTTCTTTTGTGACCGGCCGGAACAGATATCACCATATTCTAAGCGTTGATACCGGTTATCCTGTTGATACCGATGTCGAATCGGTGACCGTGATAACAGCTGATGCCGTTGACGCTGACTGTCTGTGCACTGTCGCTATCATTTCAGGTTCCGCAAAAGCAATGGAACTTATGGAATCACTGGACAGTACCGAGGCAATATTGGTGCTTTCCGACAGGAGTATCTTAATGACATCCGGCGCCGGAAGATATATCAGACAGTGATTATCTTCTTCGGACACTTGGCGGCACAGGCTCCGCACTTCGTACATTTATCATAATCTATGTGCGCCACGTTGTCAGTCACGGTAACTGCTCCGTATTCACATGTCTTCGCACATATCCCGCAACCGACACATCCGACCTTACATACTTTCATCGTATCCTTACCTTTGTCACGCGAAGAACATGCCACACGTACGTTTGACTCATACGGAACAAGTTCTATCAGTCCGAGCGGACAGGTGTTGACACATTTTCCGCATCCACCGCACTTTTCCGGATCTATCACCGCAACACCGTCAAGTATATGTATCGCATCATTATCACATACTTTCTGACAGGAACCAAATCCGAGACACCCGAAATCACATGCCTTGTTACCTCCTCCCGGAGCCATGACGGCACTTTTACAGTCTTTGGGGCCTGTATAGTCATAACTTGAAGCAGCCACATCACATGTACCCGAGCATCTGACAAAAGCCACGCGTTTTACGAACTGTCCCGCATCAACTCCCATGATCTTTGCGATTTTGTCAGCCACCGGAGCACCTCCGACCGGACAGGACGAAACTGCAGCTTCATGATTTACTATCGCCGCGGCAAGTCCCGAGCATCCGGGATATCCGCATCCTCCGCAGTTATTTCCCGGAAGTGCCGACAGAACTTCTTCTTCCTGTTTGTTAACAGGTACGGCAAACCTCGCACCGAATATACTTAAGAATATGCTTATGATCAGTCCGCATCCGGCCACTACCGAAACTGCGATCACAATCCCCTGAAGATCCATGTTTTATCTCCTTATCATATCATTTCAAGCCGGAAAAGCCGAAAAACGCTATTGCCATCAGACATGCCGTCAGCAATACTATCGGCATTCCCTGAAAAGCTTTGGGAATATCGTTATATTCCATCTTCTCACGAAGTCCTGCCAGGATCACTATGGCTATCAGAAATCCTACAGCTGTAGCAAATCCGTTTATTACACCTTCAAGTATCGTATATTCCTTCTGAACATTCGTCAGAGCCACACCAAGCACGGCACAGTTTGTAGTTATAAGCGGAAGATAAACACCCAGGGCCTGGTACAGTCCCTTCATCTTCTTCTTCAGGAACATCTCAACAAACTGTACAAGGGCCGCTATGACCAGAATGAAAACTATCGTCTGCATATACGTAATGTCAAAAGGTACCAGCAGATATCTGTATATGACACCGGCAACAGCAGAGGCAAGTGTTATGACAAAAACAACTGCACTGCCCATTCCCGCTGCGGTCTTGATCTTCCTGGATACTCCAAGGAACGGACATATACCCAGAAACTGGGATAGAACAACATTATTTATGAAAGCCGACCCAACGGCTATCAGTATGAGCTTTCCAATCATCCTGCTGCCCTCCCTTCAGTACGTTTGCCACCGCAATTTGTATTGGGACAGTTCCTGCACAGCCTGTCACAGTCACCGGTTATCCCGGTATCCTTTCCCTTCAGCATCTTCAGTTTGTTCATAAGAGCAGTCAGAAATGCAAGAACGAGGAACGCTCCCGGAGCCAGTATGAATATGACAAGCGGCTCATATGATTCCGGAAGTATGGCGATATCAAACACGGATCCGTTACCGATCAGTTCCCTTACGATACCGATACAGGTCAGCCCGAATGTAAATCCGAGTCCCATTCCCAGTCCGTCAAACGCCGAATATATCACGCCGTTCCTTGACGCATAGCTTTCCGCACGACCGAGTATGATACAGTTTACTACTATCAGCGGGATATAAAGACCGAGCGCATCATACAGTGAAGGTATATATGCCTTAAGGAGCAGTTCCACTATCGTAACAAAACTTGCGATCACAACAATGAATGCAGGTATTCTGACCCCGTCGGGAATGACCTTTCGCAGCATGGATATGATTATATTCGACATGATGAGTACCACAGTCGTAGTCAGGCCCATTCCTACTCCGTTTATTGCGGATGTCGTCACGGCGA
>JBGUNV010000110.1:0-3840 GCA_045117595.1 Lachnospiraceae bacterium | reverse complement strand
AAACTTAGAAGAAATACTATACAGTCAGCCTGTTAAGTGCAACGGCAGTTGTCTGACGTGGCTGATATGAATATTGTAGTACTTTTTTAATGCCTATAAAACAGACATATCTGGCAGAATGTCTGACTTTAAAAGGAGTTGATAAAAGTGAAACGGAGATTGCTGAACATAAGCGTTTATACGATATTTTTCATTATTATGCTGTCTGTTTTCGGATATCTTGGAAGTGTATTCAGTGAGCTGAATTCTATGGATCTGTATCATTGCTCTTCAACAGAGGTCGGCAAAGAATTTGCTGCGCCTAGTGAGGAGGAGATGCTTGCAGATTCGCAGGAAGCAGAAGCAGCCCGAATGACAAAAGGCTATATCACAAAAAGCATGGCTGACAGCGGGATATTGAATGATGTTAAGGTCGATTACGGGAAAAAATGTATTATATGCAGGATCATTGCAGATGGTACAACTCAGGCAATACAGGATGGAAATGATGAAAAGTGGAAGGATATTTGCGATCTTGCATGCGACTGCAGCAAAGAATGGACAGAAGGCATCAGAAAGGCTGGGCTGGATGGATGGGATTTCAGCATCGTGATCCTTAATGATTACTATCCGAAAAATGCGCTGGCGATTTTTACTGATGGAGAGAACATATACAACTGTAAGGTCGATACAGAAAAAGTAGCAGCGTGAATTTGCTGCGGTACTGTCATTAAAGGAGAGGGAGAATGAAATTTGGGAATACTGTAGTCAAGCACAGAAGAATAATACTAATTGCAGCTTTAGTGCTCCTAATTCCGTCTGTGCTGGGCGTGATCGCCACAAGGATCAATTATGACATGTTATATTACCTCCCTGAGGATATAGAAACAGTTCAGGGACAGAACGTCCTTCTGGATGAATTCGGGAAGGGAGGCTTTTCTATTGTAGTTGTTGAGGACATGAAGTCTGACGATGTATCCCGGATGTCTAAAAGGATAGAAGAGGTCGATCATGTCGACAGTGTGATCGATTTGGAAAGCATACTCGACCCTTCCATACCGCGAAGCATGCTGCCGGATATTGTAAATGACAGCATCAACAATCCTGACGCATCCATGATCGTCGTATTCTTCGATTCTTCTACCTCATCGGAGGAAACTCTGAATGCGGTTTCAGACATTAGAGAAATTCTTACGAAGACATCCTATATTTCCGGAATGAGCTCGCTTGTGCTTGATCTTAAGAACCTGTGTGAAAGAGAAGAAGCAAAATATGTCGCGGTCGCGGTCGTTATGGCGCTTGCCGCAATGATGCTCCTGCTGGACTCGTTTGCGATACCGTTCCTGTTCCTGATCGGAATAGGCATGGCGATCCTCTATAACATGGGTACAAACATTCTTTTCGGAGAAATATCATTTATAACCATGGCCATTGCAGCGGTTCTTCAGCTTGCTGTCACTATGGATTATTCAATATTTTTATGGCATCGGTATACCGAGAAACTGGATGAAGCTGAACAGGGGGACAGCGGAGAAGATGGGAAAGAACTGGAACGCAGAGCCATGGCGGAAGCGATCAATGATACGCTGACTTCTGTTGCGGGCAGTTCAATTACCACTATCGCAGGTTTCCTGGCACTTTGCTTCATGACTTACACGATGGGCCGGGATCTTGGCCTTGTAATGGCAAAGGGGGTCATGTTTGGGGTGCTTGCAAGCGTTACTGTTCTTCCGGTCATGATATTGAAATTCTCAGGACTTCTCAGGAAGACAAGACACAGATCCCTTATACCGGATATGACCGGTTTCGCTCACATTCTTACAGGTAGGTATTGGGCATACATTCTGGTTTTCGTTATCGCTCTGGTACCGGCCGTCATTTTTTACAATCAGAAGAATGTGGTCTACGACTTCACCAAGATGTTCTCGAGCAATGCCGAGAGCATGGCAGATGAAGACAAGCAGTTCATGATCGCCAATGACAAACTCCGCGAGGACTTTGATATCGGAACATCGCACATCATTATCGCTGATGCGGATCTTCCTGCTAAAGAAGGAAGGGCGATGTGCAAAGAGATAGAAGAACTGGATGGTGTCAAAAGCGTGCTTGGGATCGACGCACTTCTTGGCACCGCTATACCAAGGAACATGCTGCCAGATCAGGTCAGTGAAGCGCTGATAGGAGATCAGCATCAGATGATCCTCGTCAACTGCGCTTATAGAGTATCGACTGAGGAATGCAATAACCAGATCGACCGTATCAATGAGATCATGGACAAATATGATGCAAGCGCTGCTCTTATCGGAGAAGGTCCGGCAACCAAAGACCTGATACAGATAACCGGCAGGGATTTTACGGTAGTCAACTGGATATCCATCGGCATGGTGTTCGTGATAATACTGCTTGTGCTTAAGTCGGCATCGTTGCCGGTTATCCTCGTGTTGGCCATAGAATTCGCAATAATACTCAATCTGGGTATATGCGGCTATACAGGCCTTGAACTACCGTTCATCGTACCTGTGCTGATCAGTACTATACAGCTTGGGTCGACTGTTGACTATGCGATCCTTCTTTCTACCAGATACAAGCAGGAAAGGATCGGGGGCAGGAAGAAAAGGGATGCAATCGAAGAGGCTGCCCATACTTCAATACCATCGATAATAGTAAGTGCGCTTGGCTTTTTCACAGCGACGGTGGGAGTTGCCGTTTACTCTGATATCGCCATCATAAGTACGGTATGCGGGCTTATGGCCCGGGGAGCGGTGATAAGCATGTTCACGGTCATATTTTTGCTTCCGTCACTGCTTATGGCATCTGACAAGCTCATCTGCAGGACCACAGTGGGAATGAAAGAATCTATCAATGAGCATTCACCTGTAAACGGGGATGCAGCTATATGCTAAGGAGAGGGTATAAATGAAAAATAATATCAATAAAGAAAAGGCATATAAGATCATTGCAATGGTGCTGTCCGTAGTAATGGTTCTCGGATCCCTGCTATGGATAGCCGAGAAAGGAAGCAGCGCAGCAGAGAGCAATGCTGAGGATACTACAGAAACTCAGGAAGCGATCGAAAAAGAATATCCTGATCTCCTCGCGTCACACTGTCAGGACGGAGAGGTCAGCAAAGAGGAAGTCATCTATGTAGCCATGGACGCAGATGGGAATATACAGGATACCTCGGTCACAGAATGGCTTCATAACGGTACAGGAGCTGAAAGCATCAATGATGTTTCAACTCTGAATGACATAGAAAACACATCAAATGACAAGCCGTTCACACGCGACGGCAACAGTGTGGTCTGGGAGGCGGACGGATCCGATATCAAGTACAAAGGTAAGACTGATAAGGAGCTTCCGGTCAGTGTGAAGGTTACATATTATCTTGATGGCAAGAGCATCAGTGCCGCGGATATCGCCGGCAAAGCAGGAAATGTGACGATCAGATTCGACTATACAGTCAATACAGAAGAAAAATCGGGCGGATATGTATTTACAACACCTTATACCATGGCCAGCGGTGTCATTCTGGATGATGAGCACTTCACAGATGTCAAAGTCAACGACGGGAAAGTGATAGACGACGGGAATAAATGCATCTGCCTCGGTCTTGCGTTCCCGGGATTGGCAGACAATCTGGACATACACTCAACCGAATTCGATATCCCGGAAACTGTCATGATCTCGGCATATACGGATCGCTTTGAGATAGACGGTACCTATACAGTTGCATTGACAGGCATGCTATCTGACATAGGTTTTGATGGCAGCGAATCACTGGAATCAAAAATAGAGCAGCTCCAGGATGGTATGGAAAAACTCGGAGACGCATCTGACAAGTTGGTCAAAGGTGCTGACCAG
>JBGUNV010000109.1:0-12720 GCA_045117595.1 Lachnospiraceae bacterium | reverse complement strand
ATAATCGTTGAATTTCTTAAGGACTATGTTCTCCTGCGGCGAACGTGATACATACATATACGGTCCGGTCCCGACAGGCTGGGTCGCGGGATTGGCATTATCCTCGGGAATGATACTTGCATTCAGATTCGCTATATAGGCGGGAAAATCGATATCCGGCGACTGAAGAACTATATCGATCGTATTCTTATCCCTTATGTTTATATCACTGATATTTGAAAAAGCAGATATCAGACTGTCACCGCCTAGCTTCCCTGCGCTCTTCTCGAGGCTGTATTTAACATCTTCAGCCGTCACTTCACGTCCGTTATGGAATTTGACACCTTCACGAAGTACGAACGAATATGTCAGTCCGTCAACGGAAACGGAATATTCCTTGGCTACTGCGGGAACGATATTTCCGGTTTCATCGGGTTTTAACAAGCCCTCATAAACATTAAATAAAATCTCTTTGGTTCCTGCCGCTACTGCTTCGTGTGGGTCAAGACTGTCTTCAAGATCCTGTGGAATTCCAATAACTATCCCGGAAGAAGCATCCGACTTGCCACCTGAACATGCTGTCAGTGCAACAGTCGGCATCAATGCCACACACAAAGCAAGTGCAATGATCTTTCTACTGCTCATTTTGTGTAATCTCCTCTTATAGTTTTATCTGCATAAAACACTCCGCGCATGGCGCGGAGTGACTGTGCCTGTATGAGTATTATAACACTATTTAAGTACTTTCTTCAATTCATCCATGAATGTATTTACATCCTTAAACTCTCTGTAAACGGATGCAAATCTGACATATGCCACGGCATCGAGATCCTTGAGCTTGCTCATTATCAGCTCACCGATAACGCTGCTCGGAATCTCCTTGTCCTCATATGAAAAGATGGCTGTTTCAACCTCATCGACAATCTGGCTGATACGTGCTGCCGAAACGGGACGCTTATGACAGGCTCTGAGGATACCCGCTTCGATCTTGGACCTCTCATATGTCTCCCTGTTGTTATCCTTCTTGATTATTATGATCGGGATAGTCTCTACCTTCTCATATGTCGTAAATCTCTTGTCGCACTCATCACATACACGGCGACGTCTTATGGAATTATTGTCGTCAGCCGGACGGCTGTCAATTACTCTTGTGTTTTCATGACCGCAAAATGGACACTTCATATATATGGCTCCTGTTCTTATTTATTGTTTTTAAGGAAATCAGGTATCTTGATGGACTTGGCTTCTACTTTGCTCTCAAGCGGAGCCGTAGGCCTTGATATCCCTGACAGCGAACTTACGGTACGCTGTGTAGGCTGTGACGGCGTAGGGATACCGGAAGTTCCGGTCTGTCCAATCTGTGTCCCGGGCATCTGACCGGTCATTCCCGCATTCTGTATAGGGCTGTTCATGGGCTGTACGCCGGTTTGCGGAAATACCGGTGTACCCTGACTGCCATACATAGGCTGAGGCATATTGGGAATCCCACCCATCATAGGCTGTCCCATCTGTCCGAGCCCGTTCATGACAGGCATGCCTCCGGGCATCTGCTGCATCATCGGCTGCCCCGGCATTGGCTGCTGGGGCCTTCTTGCATATCTGTTTGCCTGCTGAGATGCTGCCTGCGCTTTTGCGGCATTCTCATCTATACCTGTAGCAAATACGGTAACGGTACATGTATCCGCTTCCCGAAGATCATCTCTTGCACCCATGATAAGGTTTACTTCATCACCTGTTATATCACGTACATATTCAACCGCATCATATGCATCATACAGGGATATGTCTCCCGAAATATTAACGATCAGATCACTGGCTCCCTGTATCGTTGTCTCAAGAAGCGGTGAATTGACTGCAAGCTTGACTGCCTCAACAGCCTTGTCATCTCCGCTTGCCTTACCTATACCAAGATGAGCTATTCCCTTATCCTGCATGACCGTACGAACATCCGCAAAGTCAAGATTTATAAGTGAAGGTACATTTATCAGGTCGGTAATACCTCTGACACCCTGCTGCAATACCTCATCGGCCTTCTTGAGGGCATCAGCCATACTCGTTCTTCTGTCAACTATATCAAGGAGTTTGTCGTTGGGGATAACGATCAGTGTATCTACATTCTGTTTGAGCTTCTCAATGCCTCCGATGGCATTTTCCATACGTTTTCTGGCTTCGAATCTGAAAGGCTTGGTAACTATACCTACAGTGAGAGCGCCCTGTTCCTTGGCGATCTTGGCTATGACGGGAGCTGCTCCGGTTCCGGTTCCGCCACCCATTCCGCATGTGACAAATACCATATGGGCACCCTTTATCGCTGTTGCTATAACCTCTGCGGATTCCTCGGCGGCCTTCTCTCCTATCTCGGGAACCGCTCCGGCTCCCAGGCCCTGGGTGAGCTTTTCTCCGATCTGCAACAGCCTGTGGGAATTACACATCTTAAGAGCCTGACTGTCTGTATTGACACCCAGGAACTCAACTCCGGCGATATTTTCCTCAACCATACGGTTGACAGCATTGTTACCGGCCCCGCCGACCCCGACGACGAGAATTCTTGCTGCAGCTTCTACTTCATTGTTTTTAATCTCCAGCACTTCTGACTCCTCCTTACAATCACTAAACTATCCCTCATATATTTCTATTGTGTATCCTGACAGATCAAACCACAATTTGTTACGTTAACAATATTACGTAAACCCATACAAACATATAATAAATACATTTATAGGAATTATCAACACTTTTTTTCAAAAAAACCAAATTTTTTACTCGGTTTTGTTCTCCGTCGTATCTTCGTCTCCGTCCGAGTCTCCGTCCGGGTCCCCGTCCTCGTCCGTATCCTCCTCCGCAACGGTTTCATTCGGATCCGCATCCCTGTCAAATGAAAAATTGCCCTCTTCACCCATAAAATTCTCCATATGAAGAGTGCCCGAATACCCCTGTAATTTTGGTAACAGAAGATGCATCTCATTAATCTTCTCATCTATATAATCATCTGTCCCGAGTGATACGCGTGCATTTCCGAAATACAGCGTGATCCTGCCGTCCGAATCAAAGGCGATCCTGTCGGTCTCGATACCGTACTTGCCTATCAGCTGTGTCAGATTCAAGATTGTCATGAACACGGACGACTTCTTGACCGGCAGTGGCTTATGTAGCACAACATGATCGTACGAAAGCCCTGTCACGAGCGGTATACCTTCGATCACGCGATTGGAGCTTTCAACGACTATACCGTCCTTGTCAAAATACATATAATGCCCGAGATACTCCACATATCCCGCTATTGCCTTTTCATATACGTTGATACGTACCGAATCGGAACTTACGATATCTACATCTATCTTCTCTACAAAAGGAATATCCTTGATACTCCTGTTCCGGTACATCATCGAAAGCACGAGTGAATTGTACGCATACGGGACCGTAAATACCATATCCTTTATCTCGTCGTCCGTATAATGTGAATTACCGCTTACGGTAACACTCGTTACGGAATACTCGTTCCAAAGAAAAAGAAGTATTCCAAGCAGAAGGAGCAGGATCACAACGACAGTAAGCAATATCCTGATCATCCGGTTTTTTTTAAAAACGGAGGTTGCCTGCGACATACTACCCCTCCAGACGAATACTTCTCGAAACAGACAGTACCAGTCCCATTTCGGCCAGAAGGAACACTATGGATGAACCACCGTAGCTGATGAACGGAAGTGTTATACCTGTATTGGGGATCGTATTCGTAACAACGGCTATATTTAATATCACCTGAATCGAAATATGTGCCATAACCCCGACAACGAGCAGTGCACCGAACATATCCTGTGCATTGTTCGCTATTACCATGAACCTCCAAATGAGCAGAACAAACAGCAGAATGATTGCAAAAGCGCCAAACAGCCCCAGTTCCTCACATATTATGGAAAAGATCATATCATTCTGCGCCTCGGGAAGATATCCGAGTTTCTGAATGCTCTCTCCCAGCCCTTTTCCGAAATAATCACCGGAACCTATGGCATAAAGAGCCTGAAGTGTCTGGAATCCCTTATCGGCCGCATAACTTTCGGGATCGAGCCACGCCTTGATCCTGGCAAGTCTGTATGACAGGCCCGTGGGAAGCACATCATATTTGACAAGCAGGACAACACCGACAGCGATCAGTATGCCGATCACGGCTATAATGATATACTCCTTGTACTGCGGGGTCGCAACAAACAGCATCATTATGACAATGCTGAAAATAATGATGGCGGAGCTTAAGTTCTGAGTTATCGTCAGAACGCAGAATGCGTGGGGTAATGCCAGGCCGAGTACAATGAGAAAGCCTTTCTTGGTCTTGATCGCTTCCGAGAATCTGCATACGACGGAAGCGAAAAATACGATAAGAGCAAGCTTTGCAACCTCTGCGGGCTGCAATGACATACCGAGATTCAGCCATCTTCTCGCACCGCCGGCTTCATATCCGAGCGGAGTCAGCACGAGCAGTATCAGGACCAGGGATATGACATAAGCCAGAAAAGCGAACCTTTGCACAACATGATAATCAAAAACCATTATCGCCAGCATGACTCCGACACCAATAGCCGATGCCACTGCCTGTTTTCTGAAATAAAAAGCCGGATCTTCGAATTTGATATTTGCCTCGTATGAACTGGTTGAATACAGCATTACCAGGCCGAAAAGCATCAGAAAAATAACGATGAACAGCATCGTATAATCAAAGAAGTATTTGGGTTTTTTCTTTTTGTTCCTGTTGTTCTCGCTCATGATATAATCTGATACTTACTCAATACACAAATGCAGACGTTTAATCCGGAAGGTCGGATACCGGTTCTATCGGAGCACCTGTCTCGGGATCGAGGAAGATACCGGTTGTCGGATCTATCGCATAACCTGTTTCGGGATCTATCTGTACTTTTCTGTCGGTCATATCTTCTTCATTATTGACCGGATTGCCGTTCTCATCGACAAACGTTATGGCCGATCCGCCGTCAGCCGGGGTCTGCGCATCCTGCTGTGATGTTTCCCGGTCTTCACCGTTGCCCTCGTTATCAACTATGATCTCCCCTTCTACTTCGACACCTTCCTCCTCGCCGGCTGAACCCTTTGAGAATTCCTGCTGTTTCTCCGCCAGTTCCTCAACTTCCTTTTCGGTAAGTTCTTCCGTCTGGAATATTCCCATATAAGGCAGGACTTCAGTAAGTATATCCTTGCACAGTACAGCGGCATATTTGGATACTGCCTGATTGCCCGTATTCGGTTCATCAACCACAACATAACAGACTATCTGGGGATCATCGGCAGGTGCGAATGACATAAACGAAACGACATAATTATGCTTGTCTCGGGGATATTTCTCAGCCGTTCCGGTCTTTCCTCCGATCCTGTATCCTGCGGGTCTGGCGCTCTTTCCGGTTCCGTTGTCAACAACACCGATACACAGCTCCCTGATCCTGGCACTGGTCTCTTCTGATACGGTCTGCTTCATTATCCTCGGTTCAACGGTTTCAACAGTGGTGCCGGCCGAATCAAGGATCTTGGTGACAACGTGCGGCTTATAATAATACCCTCCGTTTATAAGAGAGCAGAACCCCGTGACCATCTGTATCATAGTAACGTTAAATCCCTGTCCGAACGAACTGATCGCAAGGTCGGTAGGGGTCATCGTATCAATATTGAAAACCAGCGAATTCGTCAGTGCCTCTCCGGTCAGATCAACGTTTGTCTTCAGGCCGAAATTGAACAGCTGGTTATACTTCATAAAAACGCTCTTGCCGATGGTCGCGCCTATCTTCATGAAAGCTACGTTACACGACTGCTCCAGGGCACCCGCAAATGTAAGTGTCCCATGTCCGAGACGGTTACTGCAGTGGATCTCATGTCCGCCCACCTCGGTAACGCCGTTGCATACATATGTTTCATCGCCCTTCAGTATGCCTTCCTCAAGTCCGGCAGCCATTGTGAAAGGTTTCATCGTAGAACCCGGTTCGTAAGTGGAGTTGATACAGAAATTCTTCCACAAACGGTTCAGTGCCTCCATCTTGGCCTCTTCATACGCTTTTTCATAAGCCTCTGCATATGTCAGGCCCTCGTAAGGATCGGCAGGATTCTCCTCTCCTTCCGCCGTATTACCGACATTTATATCTATCGATGAATCATCAGCAGCTTCGCCTTCTCCGGCGGGAGATGTCTCGTCCCCGGACTCCGGAGTATCCCCTTCTTCGCCCTCACCTGAAGATGTTTCCTGGTTTGCTTCGGCAAGTTTACGCACGGTTTCGGCAATCTCGGCATCATCCATGCCTTCAAGGTCCGTATCCCCGTCCAATATACCGTTCATAAGTCCGAACCTTTCAGGATCAAGATCCACCTCAACATCAAGGCCGTCCGTATTTCTCGGATCGTTAAGGTTATATGTGGGATAACTTGCCATGGCAAGTATCTCTCCGTTGTTCGGATTCATGATTATCACTCCGGTATTGGAGGATCCTGCTCCCTCGCGGGCCTCATCCCGATGTTCCTCATTGAACGCCAGGATGTTCTTCTCGACGATGCTCTGGATGTTAACATCTATGCTTGTTACAAGAGTCTTACCGTCCTGTGCGGGCTTGAGTGTTCTTTCAAGATTCTCATCATCGTTAAGATATCCGTATTCTCTTCCGTTGGTTCCCACAAGAGTATCGTTATAAAACTCCTCAAGGCCGTATGCACCCTCGTTATCCCCCTGTACGAAACCGATAACATCGCAGGCGAGTGAATTGTAAGGATACTGCCGGACATATGTATCCTCGAGCCATACACCCTTAAAATCAGGATACATCGTAGGGTTATTGATCATGTTCATGATCTCGCTCACGGTCTCATAACTCTGTTTTTTGGCTATGACCCTGTACTGGCTGCCCGGATTTGACATGATGTATGAACGGAGTTCATCCTTTGTATATGAGAATTCCACGGGTGTTGAGTAAAGAGCCGTGATAGTACTCTCAATGGCAGCTCCTTCATCCTTATTGAGCGTCTTGGAGTCTATGCAGACGTTATAAACCTTCTGACTTACAGCCATCTTGGTATTGTTGCGGTCGACTATATCCCCTCTCTTGGCCGGGATCGTGATGCTGTCATATGCCTGCTGGGACAACACCTTTTTCTTGTACCGGTCACCGTTGTCACGGTTGATCACAAACAGCCTGACCCCTAAAAAACCAAAAGCCACCAGTATCATGATATACAATACTGCCAGCTTTAACGACATTCTCTGTGTGAACTTTTCGAATCCGTTTCTTGGTTTATATCGTTTTCCCAAAACAATACCTATTCAAGAGAGACGTATTGTCTGACATAATCGGTACCGTCGCTGTCATACACAACGATCTGGTCATCTCTGGCATAGGACATCCCCAGTTCCTCCATGGCGCGCTTCTTGATGTTTTCCAGACCTATGGCACCTTTTATACGGCTCTCGTAATCATCATTTTCCGCCCGTAATCCCTGCAGCTCGATCTCCATCGCGGAGATCTGGTTGACATATGTTGTCAGTGAAGACTGAAGACGGATATACTGAACACAGACAATCCCGGTAAGTACCATCGCCAGGGTCATGAAAAGCATAAAGGCGGGATTCATTCCCGTATCCCTGTCGATATTCTTGCGGGACTTATGAACGACCCTCTTTGAGGATCCGAGTTCCTTTTCAACAGGCCTTAGGGCTCTTGCGGTATTACCGTATACATATGCATTTCTTCTTGAAGCCACTAAAACACCTTCTTTCAAATATACTATATCTTGTGTTCAATATCAAATCTTTTTCAAAATATTCCGTTTACTGCGTTTTTTCAAAGATGCGGAGCTTAGCGCTCTTGGATCTCGGATTCTCGGCCAGTTCCTTTTCTCCGGGTAAGATCGGCTTCCTGTTCACTACCCTTCCCTTTGGTTTCCTGCCACAAACACATACCGGAAAATTCGGCGGACATGTGCAGGGATTCTCGGCATTCCTGAAAATATTCTTGACGATCCTGTCCTCAAGCGAGTGGAAGGTTATAACGCAAATCCTTCCCTGCGGTGCCAGAAGGTCGATCATCCGGTCAAGTGTTTCCGTCAATACTTTTAGTTCCTGGTTGAGTTCAATGCGCAGTGCCTGAAATGTCTGTTTGGCCGGATGCCCCGTTTTCTTCAGATATTTCTGTGGTATCGAAGCCTTGATGATGTCGACAAGCTCTCCTGTTGTCTTAATTGGACCGCCTTCCCTGGCAGCCGTAATGTGTCCCGCGATCGCGGCGGCGAACTTCTCCTCCCCATACATCCGTATGATCCTCGTCAGATCATCGTAAGAATAGTTGTTCACTATGTCTGCCGCCGTCATCGCGCCCCTGTCATCCATCCTCATGTCAAGAGGCGCATCGCTCATATAAGAAAATCCCCTCTCGGGCGTATCAAGCTGATATGATGATACTCCCAGATCGAGCAGTATGCCGTCGACTACACTTATCCCCCGGTCATACAGCACCTGCGCGATGTTGCAGTAGTTGTCGCGAACTATCGTGACGTTTGAAAATGCTTCGAGACGCTTCCCCGCGGCTGCAACTGCCGCTCCGTCCCTGTCTATCCCGATCAATCTCCCCTGATCGTTCAGTTTTTCGAGGATACGATATGAATGTCCGCCGCCCCCTAACGTTCCGTCAACGTAGGTCCCTTCAGGCTTGATGTTAAGACCTTCAATTGTTTCCTCAAGCAGAACCGTTTTGTGTACAAACTCCACTTCTGGCTCCTTCCTTTTCATCCCCTAGATGGAAAGCCCCAGTTCCGCCATTTCCTCAGCGATGTCATCGATGTTGTCAATATCGGTCTGGTCCTCCCAACGTTTCCTGTCCCAGACCTCGATCTTGTCTATAACTCCGGCAAGAACAACATCCTTTTCAAGTCCGGCATATTCCCTCAGATTGCCGGGGACCAGGACCCTTCCCTGTTTATCCGTTTCTACTGCCACTGCGGATCCCGCTATGGCACGGACATAGGTTCTGATGTCCTTATTGGCCGGCAGAGCTTGGATCTTCTTCATGAAGGTTTCCCAGGCCTCATTGGTATAGATCGCAAGACAACCATCATTTCCCTTGGCTATAACGAACGCTTCCCCAAGCTGTTCGCGAAACTTTGTAGGGACTATCAGACGACCCTTAACGTCAATTGTGTGGTTGTACTCACCCATGAACATGGTGTGCTATCTCCTCGATTACCACTCTCTACCACTTTTCACCACTTATGTGGTTATAATACCCCTTTTCTCCCACAAAGGCAATAATTTTTTTCGGATTTCTAATATTTTTTTGTACAAAAAAAGAGAAGGCACAATATGTTGTGCCTTCTCTTCGTCATGACCACAATCAGCTACGGCTGCGCGATCATCATAACTTTTACATCACACATTAAACCTGAACAGGATAACATCCCCGTCTCTGACCACATAGTCTTTTCCTTCCATACCGACCAGACCTTTCTCTCTTGCGGCAGCAAGGCTTTTGCACTCGAGCAGATTCTTATAATTGACAACTTCAGCCTTGATAAAACCTCTTTCAAAATCGGTATGTATCTTACCGGCAGCCTGAGGAGCTTTTGTTCCTATCTTAATTGTCCAGGCTCTGCACTCGTCCTCTCCGGCTGTCAGGAAACTCATCAGGTTGAGTATCCGGTAACTTGCCGCTATCAGTTTATCAAGTCCCGATTCCTTCAGTCCCAGATCCTCCAGGAACATCGCCTTCTCGTCGTCGTCAAGTTCCGCGATCTCCTGTTCTATCTGTGCGCATATGACAAAAACTTCGGAACTGTTCGCCTTGGCATACTCCCTGACCTTTTTTACATGATCGTTTGATGCGCCGTCATCAGCCAGATCATCTTCGGAAACATTCGCGGCAAATATTACCGGCTTGGCCGTAAGAAGATTGTATGAAGCCATATATGATGCCTCATCTTCGTCGGCACACTCGAAGCCTATCGCAAGATTACCGTCCTCCAGATGATTGATGATCTTCTTAATGAATTCAACTTCCTTGGCTATCTTTTTATCATTATTGGCAGCCCTGCCCTGCTTGGCAAGACGTCTCTCAAGAACCTCGACATCCGCAAAGATCAGTTCGAGGTTGATCGTTTCGATATCCCTTACAGGATCCACGGAGCCGTCAACATGCACTACGTTCGGATCCTCGAAACACCTGACAACATGCACTATCGCATCGACTTCCCTGATATTTGCGAGGAACTGGTTTCCGAGTCCTTCTCCTTTTGAAGCTCCCTTTACAAGACCGGCGATATCCACAAACTCTATCGTAGCCGGCGTGACTTTCTTCGTATTATAAAGCTGTCCCAGAAGTTTTATCCTTTCATCCGGCACTGCAACGACCCCCACGTTCGGGTCGATGGTACAGAACGGATAGTTTGCCGATTCTGCTCCTGCCTTTGTCAATGAATTAAATAATGTTGATTTTCCGACATTCGGTAGTCCGACGATTCCTAATTTCATATATTCTAAATCTCCTTTATTTTCAATGGTTTTTCGGGTTTTGGGGACACACTCCGCACCAATTCCGCACCAATTTTTCGCAGCGCACCATTTTTAACTTGCCACATTGGTGTCCTGTTCGAACAGTTTGATGGCGTTGGTCAGGGATGTGTCGGTGACATGGACATAACGATCCATGGTTGTTTTAATGCTCGCATGACCGAGCAGCTTCTGCAAGACTTTCGGCATAACGCCCCGTTCAATCGCACGGGTAGCGTAGGTGTGTCTCAGAGCGTGCATACAGAACCGCTTGATTTTCGCCTCATCGCACAGCTTGTACAGATGGGTGTCATAGGAACTGTTTTTTGCAGGCTCTCCGGTACGGAAATTGATAAACACCAAATCTCGCATACAAAGGTACTCTGTCTGACCTGTCCGGCGATCCACATATTCCAGAATCTGAGATAACAGTTCTGATTCTTTGCGGGTGAAGCGTTCATCGTAGCACGATTTCAATACATCGTATGCCCGCTTCGTCAGCAGGATCGTGCGGTAGCTGGTCTTTGTCTTAGGAGGACCAGCACGCCAAATGCCTTCGCTGTGGCGATATTCCAAGGTCTTGTTGACAGTCAGTGTCCGCTTCTTCCAGTCAATCGCATCCCAAGTCAAGCCGATCATTTCCGAAGTGCGCAGTCCGGTCTCCAACAGCAATACATACTGTCTGTAGTTGTGAGAGCGTTTTGCGGTTTCCAGAAACAGCGTCTGTTCTTCCACAGTTAAGAACTTGATGTCATCCACAGCCCGGACGGGCTTCGTATAACGAACCCCGTCCATAGGATGTTTTGTAAGCATATCGTTCATGACTGCGGCTCGGAACATGGTTCCCATGGCAATATACGCCTGCCGAATGGTGGAGCCAGCATAAGTGGCTTCCATCCGATTCAGGACAATCTTGCAGTGCATGGGTTTGACATCACATAAGCGCATATTTCCGATAACAGGCTGGATGTTCTTTTGATACCGTTCCCGGTAATTTCGCCGGGTGTTGGGAGCCAGATCCGCAATCAGATTGGTGATCCAGAACTCAAACCAGGCATCCACCGTCATTTCGGAGGATGTGTTGCAAACATCGTGCTTATCTTCGTACTGCGCATCAGCCAGCCAGTTGCGAGCTTCCGGAAGTGTGTCAAAGTGCTTTTCCTTGCGGGAGCCGTCCTTTGCGGTATATCTTGCGGCGTACTTTCCGTCTTTTCTCTGGCAGATACCTTTGCCAATTTCTTTGCCTTTTAAGTTTTTGCCCATTTAATGAACTCCTTTCCTGAGTGCCGGAAACGAGAGTTCATCACGACACTCCATTCTATCATGAAAGTGCTTTTTTTTCAATAGATTTCGATGTTTTTGGTGCGCACCAATTTTGCCTGTTCTGTTCATCAAATCGCAACTCTCCCTTCGATAAATTCCTCAAAAGCCTTGCGTTTGACCAGTTTCTTTGTACCTACATACAATACAAAGGGACAGTTGGGTTGTTTCAGCATCTCGTCAATCTTGTTGATTCCGATATTGCTGTATTCAGCCGCTTCCCGAATGGAAAGCAGCATTTTACGGTCGATAGGCAGGATCGTTGCCTGCTGGTTCTGATTCATCATAGGCACAAATAATTCCTTTCTTATATTTCCATATCCCGTCCGTGCTTGCGGGCAGGAGCCTTGTGTTCACGAGTTTCCTTTCCTCTGGCGAGGATGGCAGAAAGAAAAGCCCTGACCCGTTCTGCTGCGATTTCCAACGCATCCAGATAGGGCTGGGCTTTTTCTTTCAGTTCTTTATATTTTTCGTTCAGTTCGTCATGCCGCTGTTTCCAGATGGAAGCGGATTTTACAGCGGAAGCCAATTTTTCTTTCAGGCGTTCATTCTCAGCATTGAAGATAATTCCGTTTGTGGCGTATCGTTTCAGGGTATCGCACTGGTCTGCTGTGAGGGTGACATTTCCGGTGAAGGAATTTTTCTTACCCATCGCTTCAATATCCTGCACGGTCACTGCCACCGTCTTCGCAGTCTTGGTTTCCTTTTGCAGAGCTTTCAGCTTCTTTTCCTGTTTCTCCACAGCAGATTGGGTATCCGCCAATGCCTGTTCCGCTTGGTCTGCCCGTGCCGTCACAGCTTCCAGACGCTGGGTTTCGGCTTGCACCTTAAACTGAGTAACGGTCAGATGTTCCTCGGTGCTGCCACGCTCTCCACGCTCCACATCGGTATATCCGGCAGCTTGC
>JBGUNV010000108.1:0-4203 GCA_045117595.1 Lachnospiraceae bacterium | reverse complement strand
CTCTGATCTTGATTAATATCTGATTCACAGATCTGTTGGTTCTTTATATCTGATTTTTCCTAGTGTAAATTTACGCTGTCAAAATACCTGATAACAATTGACATTTTCTATATTTCTGCTATTATATATTTAAGACAAAGGCTCGACCCACTGCTGGATTTAGCGGAGGGCCCAGAGTCTTTTTCTTTTATATTCCATGAATATGTATGATCCATTTGTAAGATGAATTTACGTGTTGCAACACGTGTAGCAGGTGATATCTCGTACGTAGTATGAGATGCCACCCTTACCTCTTACTTTACAACTACCTTACCGTCGACTATATCCACTTCATCAAACGTCTCATAATGATCACTCGTATAATAATACTTGCCGGTACTTGAGATTATGAGCCTCTTGGCCCCTCTCTTGCCGCCGTTCGTATCTATATCACATTCGATGTATTTAACACCCTTGTCCGCAGGCAGACGCTTTTCAAAATTCCCGAAATAATCTCCGCCGATCGAAGCACCCTTTCTGTACGGGTTCAGCGCTCCGCCTTCCCATCCGAGATCCTTAGCTTCCTTCTTGGTGATGAAGTTGGACGGAAGTTTTCCGAACTTGTCGTAATAAAGTACCACACTCTCGAGGTCGTGGTATACGCCGTCTTCGGTTATCTCCTGCTGTCTGCTCTCAGTATCCTTGGATTTTCCCTCTTTGCCTTTATCCGCTTTCTTCGGTTTTACGGCGGTATCGGTCTTTGCACCGCTATCAGGCTCCTTGCCCGGGGTGCGCGTCAGCGAAAGCGCAGGTATCTCAGTTTCAGTGCTTTCGTTGTCTTCCGCCTGTGCTTTGTCACCTGCAGGAGTCACATCCGCAGTCTGCGCTTTGTCTGCGGCAGGCGCTGTATCGGTAGTCTGCGCCTTGCCGGCCGGGACAACAAATCCCGAACATCCCGAAAGCAACGCGGAAACGATCAAAGCACATATGATCATAAGCGGTAAGGTTTTTCTTATCCTTCGCATCTGTTATCCCCTTTCCTTTAACTCATCTCTTCACATGAGCGGCTACGAGCTTCTCCATCGCCTCGGTGTATCCCGCAAATCCGTGTCCTGATATGGTCTTGCTGACATATGAACGTATATAGCTTATCTGCCTGAACTCTTCCCTTTTATCGACATCGGAGATATGCACCTCTATCGCAGGGATCCCGACTGCCTTCAGGGCATCAAGTATTGCCACGGAAGTGTGCGTATATGCTCCCGGATTTATAACAATACCGTCGGTCGTACCATATGATTTCTGTATTATGTCAACCAGATCGCCCTCGTGATTACTCTGGTAAAAATCGACCTCGATCCCAAGCTTATCAGCCTTGTCACGGCACAGCTTCAGCAGGTCATCATACGTATTATTGCCGTAAATATCAGGCTCGCGGATACCGAGCATGTTAAGGTTCGGACCGTTTATAACGAGTATCTTCATCTTACTTTTCCCGTCTTCATTTTGAGGTGTTGCATCGAGCATGTTGTAGTTATGTAAACTATCCAACAAATCCTCGGCAACCTTTACCGCCTTACCTCTTACTTCTGTAATGATATCACAATTTTTCAGATAAATGGGCAGTCTTTTATAATATAATGCCTTGAGGTTCTCTGCCCCCGCAGACAGCGGCCGTCCATGGGTCGCAAGCCCTTCAAGAGCGCGATGGATATAGACGATCGTTCCGTTGAGCCTCAGAAGTTCTATATTTTCCCTGTCAAGCACGACACCGCCTCCGGTCGCGATGACCCGTCCGCCGCGTGATGCAGCCTTTTTCACCGCTTCCTTTTCAAGAATCCTGAACGCGGCCTCACCGTTTTTACTTATGAAATCGCCGGGATTCATATTGTTGTCTTCTTCAAATATCTCATCGGTATCGATAAAATCAAGTCCGAGCTTTTCGGCGATGATCTTCCCTACGGTCGATTTGCCGCTCCCGGGCATGCCGGTAAGAACGACATTTGATACCATGCGGGTTATCTCGGCCGTAACATTTTCGAGTTTTTCCGTCTCAGCCTTTGTAAGACCTGCTACGGGATCGTCCCCTATCTCCTCTCCCGTAAAAAGCTTTGATGCAAAATACCCCTGCGCGACCAGCATCGGAAGTCCGCCAGTAGCTGCGATACCACGCTCTTTTGCTGCATGTACGAGTCTTGTTCTTAAGGGATTATAAATGACATCGATCACGGCCGATAAGTTAACATAACAATTATTATCGTTAATCTTTTCGGTAAAACCGGCCGGAACATTGCAGATATCCGGATACATGCCCACCGGGGTCGTATTGATCAGAATGTCGCAGTCATCATATTTTTCATCATAGGATACGTATCTTACCGGGCAGAGCGTATGAAGTCCCATATCCGACGGGTGTCTGGATACTACCGTGATGCTGCCCGCACCGAGTCTGGAGGCTGTATATGCGGCAGTCCTGCATGTTCCGCCGCTTCCGAGGATCGTGACCTTTTTTCCGGAAAATGCGATCCCCGCGCGCTTTGCCATATATTCAAATCCGTATGTATCGGTGTTATATCCTTTTATGCTGCCGTCACGGTTTACGAGTGTGTTCACGCACCCGATGGCCTTCGCACATGCATCGGGCTCGCAGTACATAAGCGCCTTTTCCTTGTAGGGAATCGTAACGTTTACGCCTGCAAACTGCACTTTCTTAAAATAATCATCGATATCGCCGCGTGCGACCTCGATCAGCAAATAATCATAATCGGCAAAACGCTCATGAAGAAGCGGAGAAAAACTGTGCCCGAGCTTTTCTCCGATAAGACCGTATATTCCGTGTATTCTGTTGGAATCATTATTACTGTTGTTCATCTTCCGTTATTAACTCTATCATACTCACACAGCCGGCATATCCCCGAACAGATCCATGAGGGTTAATGCCGTCATCGCCTCGACGCACGGGACGACACGTGGGACTATGCACGAGTCATGGCGTCCTTCTATGACAAGTTCGCATTCCTCCATAGTCTCAAGGTTGACCGAACGCTGGGGTTTGTATATCGACGGTGTGGGCTTGACAGCGACTCTGAAAAGTACCGGCATCCCGTTGGTGATCCCGCCCTGGATCCCGCCTGAATTGTTGGTAAGGCATGAAACCTTTCCGTCCTTTATGCAGAAACCGTCGTTGCTCTTCGAGCCGAGATCGGAGCACACCCCGAAGCCTTCTCCGAACTCGATGCCCTTTATCGCCGGTATCCCGAACATACCATAGGATATGACGGATTCAACGCTGTCGTATATCGGATCTCCCAGGCCTGCCGGAATGCCCGTGACCTTGCATTCGATGCAGCCTCCGACAGAATCCCCGTCCTTTGCCGTCCTTTCCATAAGCTCGCTCATCCGCTCACCGGCATCTTTAGATATCACGGGAAGCGCATGGTCAGAAAGCGCTGTGATATCCTGCGTTACCGGGTCAAAAGGCTCGTCCGAAACGTTACCTGCGGACAGTATATGCGCCTGTATTTCGATCCCGCGTTTTTTGAGGATCTGCGCACAGACAGCGCCGGCAAAGCACATCGGGAGGGTCATCCTTCCGGAAAAAAATCCTCCGCCCGACATGTCGATCTCGCCCTTATATTTTACAAATGCCACATAGTCCGCATGGGACGGACGCGGGATGCTGCGCATCTTCTTATAGTCACCGCTCCTGGCATTTTCATTCATAAACTTTGCGACAAGTGGCTCACCGGTAAGAACGGTCCCCTCCTTACCGTCAGCAATCCCCCGGATGATCACAGACTCGTCCTTTTCACGCCTTGCCGTTGTATATGAAGCATTGCCTCCCTGACGTCTTTTCAGAAAAGCATTTACCGCCTCAAGATCGACTCTCTCGCCTTCAGGCAGTCCCTGTACGGTAACATCTATCGACTCCGAGTGCGATGCACCGGCAACGGTGATGCTTACATTTTTTCCAAGCGTAAATGACATATATCTTCTCCTTCAAACTCTGCCGTAAGTCCGAGCTTTCCGACAACATCATAAAAACCGGGATAGGACTTATCAACGGCCATCGGCGTTTTTATCGCGACCGGATGATCTGTCGCAAATGCGATCGCAGTTGCTGCCATCGCGATGCGGTGATCGTTGAAACTGTCGATAAGGAACTCATTTGATGAGGGCGGGTTCTGCGGCTGATCATCCGGGTGGCCGCAGGGATGCAATAAA
>JBGUNV010000107.1:0-4261 GCA_045117595.1 Lachnospiraceae bacterium | reverse complement strand
TCGGTATAGCGGATATGTTCCTGATCATGACCGTAGAGCCCGGATTCGGCGGGCAGAAATACATGGATATATGTACGGACAAGATCCGTTCACTGCGCGAGCTCGTTGCGAAAAAGGGATTTGATACCGACATTCAGGTTGACGGAGGGATCACACGTGATAACATTTCCGTCGTGCTTGATGCGGGAGCGAACGTCATTGTCATGGGATCCTCAGTATTTAAAGGTGATATAACCGAAAACGCGAGGTATTTCAGGGAACTGTTTGACAAAGTACAGAAGGAGAAGTCTGATGAAAAACTACATTAAGATCGCACGCCCGGATCACTGGGTCAAAAACGCTTTTATTCTTCCGGGACTTGCCATAGCGATCCTCCTTACCGATTTTACCTTTACGCCGGATGTCATATTAAGGTTCATACTTGGATTTATGGCCACATGTTTTATCGCTTCAGCCAATTATGTCATAAACGAATGGCTCGATGCGGAATTTGACAAGTATCATCCGACCAAGAAGAACAGACCCGTTGTCTCTGAGAATATGAAGCTGTCATATGTTCTTATCGAATATGCACTGCTGATCGTACTGGGCATTGTTTTATCATATTTTGTCGGAAGATTGTTCATGTATATGGAATTATGGCTCCTGATAATGGGTGTACTGTACAATGTCAAGCCCGTAAGAACGAAGGATATCCCTTATCTTGATGTATTGTCCGAATCGATAAACAACATGATAAGGCTGTTGCTCGGATGGTTCATTATCACTCAGGAATTCCAGCCTCCGATCAGTATACTGATCGGGTACTGGTTTGCCGGTGCTTTCCTTATGGCCACCAAACGGTTTGCGGAATACAGGATGATCGGCGATCCGGCGGTTGCCGGCCTGTACAGAAAGAGTTTCGCTCATTATACCCAGACGAGCCTGCTCGTATCATCCTTCTTCTATGCGATGTGTGCAACGTTCTTTATCGGTGTTTTCATGATCAAATACAGGATGGAATATATCATTGCGATGCCGTTCGTATTCGGACTGTTCTGCTTCTATCTGTATATAGCGTTCAAACCGGATTCGGCCGTGCAGAAGCCCGAGAAACTGTACAAAGAAAAGCCGCTGCTCGCATATATAGCGTTGCTTGTCATAATCCTCCTGATCCTTACGATCGTGGATATACCGATGCCTTCATACTGGACGACTCCCACTTTGTTCAATGTGTGATATGAGAAAGAATATTAACGACTACGAAGTATATGTCTTTGACCTGGACGGCACACTCTATGATCAGCCGAATCTTCGCCGGATCATGGCACTGCGGCTGTTATCATATTACATCCTGCATCCTTTTGCGATACGGGAGCTGCTGATACTGAGGCATTTCAGAAAGGTCAAGGATGCGAGTATCACCTCCCGCGAGGATACGATCATCGATGTCGTTGCAGCTGATATGGGAACTGACGCCGGAAAAGTCCGTACCATAGTTGATAAGTGGATATATAAGGATCCGCTCGGGGTGATACGCAGGACAAAGGATGTATCTCTTGCCGGGTGGATGGCAGATCTGCGTCAACAGGGTAAAAAAGTCATAGTCTTTTCGGATTATCCGACAAAGGATAAACTTGATGCCCTTGAGATAAAGGTCGACAAAAGTTACGGTCCTGAGGATGAGCGGATAGATGAACTGAAACCGTCCCCTAAGGGCCTTGA
Source organism: Lachnospiraceae bacterium (assembly GCA_045117595.1). GTDB lineage: Bacteria > Bacillota > Clostridia > Lachnospirales > Lachnospiraceae > UBA2868. The sequence goes on along the minus strand of JBGUNV010000107.1, from coordinate 2,557 downwards.
GGTCATAATGTCAGATCTCGGTGTCGGATGCGATTCGGTACTGATGATAGGGGATCGTATGGAAAAGGACGGTATGAGTGCGCAGGCGGCGGGAGTTGACAGTCTGATACTTGAAAGAAAGGTTTCCAAGAGGAAGATAAATGAACTCAAAGGTTAAATATCTGCTGATACTTCATATATTGCTCGGAGTGTACTCGCTGACGGGGGTAGCCTCCAAATTCGCGGCCGGAGAGGAATTCATGTCTTCCGGCTTTATCATCTTTTACGGACTGTCTCTTCTGGGACTGTTTATATATGCATTTGCATGGCAGCAGGTGATCAAACATATGCCGCTCATAACTGCATATGCCAATAAGGGTGTGACGGTGATATGGGGCATTATCTGGGGATACTTCATTTTCCGTGAAAACATCACGGTCAGAAAGCTGCTCGGCGCCGCGATAATAATAGCAGGAGTAGTACTGATAGTTACTGCGGATGCCAGGGAAGAGACGGAGGGTAATACTGATGGCAAATGAGATCAAACTGCTTGACTGTACTCTGCGTGACGGCGGATATTTAAATGACTGGGAATTCGGAAACAGTAATATTGTAAATATATTTGAACGGCTTGTCAGTGCGGGTATCGATATCATAGAAACGGGCTTTATTGATGAACACAGACCTTTCGATGCGAACAGGACCATATTCCCTGATACTGCTTCCGCGAACAGGCTGTATGAAAAACTCGACAAGGGAAATTCGATGATCGTCGGGATGATAGACTACGGAACATGCGGTATAGATAAGATCATGCCTCAAAGTGAATGTTATCTTGACGGTATCAGAGTGATATTCAAAAAACAGAAGATGCATGATGCCATCAGGTTCTGTCATGAAGTCAAAAAAAGGGGATATAAGGTATTTGCGCAGGCGGTGTCGATCACCAGTTATAATGATGAGGAACTGTCCGAACTTATAGATCTGGTAAATACCCTGGAACCGTATGCCTTTTCGCTGGTTGATACCTACGGCCTTCTTCATAAGGGAGAACTTCGCCATTATTTTGATTTTGCCTGCGATCATCTTAAAAAGGAGATAGGCATAGGTTATCATGCCCACAATAATTTTCAGCTGGCATATGCAAACTGTATCGAGCTTATGGATGATCCGCCAAAGGACAGGATGCTCATCGTGGACGGTACTTTGTACGGAATGGGAAAAAGCGCAGGTAATACACCCATTGAACTGCTCGTTATGCACATGAACGGTTTTCATAACGGGGATTATCATAACTCACAGATACTTGAGGCTATTGAAGTCACCATGCTGGATATTAACCGCAGGATAGGCTGGGGTTATTCATTTAAATTCTTCCTCGCAGCCAGTCATGACTGTCATCCCAACTATGTGAATTTCCTGATGGATATGGGGAAACTGTCCGTCAGATCCATAAATGAGATCCTCGAATCACTTGATGAGGACAAGAAACTGTTATATGACCGGGATTATATCAGAGAACTGTATTTTGAGTATCAGAAGCAGAGATGTGCCGATTCGGAATCGGTTGAAGACCTTCTTGCCGATCTTAAGGATGCCGATGTGCTCCTTATGGGTCCGGGTAAGAACATCTATGCCCAGAGGGATAAGGTAGCAGCTTATCTTGCCCGAAAGCCGCGTATCACCATTTCGATAAATTTCATACCGAAGGATTACGAAGTTGATTATGTGTTCATGAGTAATGCGAAACGTTATGTCCAGCTTTGCTCGGCGCTTATCAGGCAGAAGAAACAGTCAAGACTCATCGCGACAAGCAATATAACGAGAACGCGTGGGGAATTTGATTATACGCTCAACTACAGCGATCTGCTTGAAGAAGATGCCCTTATGCCGGATAATCCGCTGATCATGCTTTTAAAACTGTTGAAAAAGGCCGGTGTAGCGCATATAGGGCTTGCCGGATTTGACGGGTATCGAGAGACGTCTGTTTCCAATTACGTTAATCCGAATATGGAATATTCTTACAGCAGTACGGAAGCGGATAATATCAACCGGGATACGGCAGAGTGTATACGTAAGATCGGACTTGCCGCGTTGCCGGTATATGTAACGGAGAGTATTTATGAAACGTTATGATGCTGTAATATTCGATCTGGATGGAACTCTTCTGGATACGTCCGAGGGAATATTCAGATCCGTTAATCATGTTATAAGCACAATGAACCTTCCGGGGCTTAATGAGGATGTCATAAGGACATTTATCGGTCCGCCCATGCAAAGATCGTTTGCCCGTGTATACGGGATGACAGCCGATGAAGCAATGAAGGCAGCCGATATATTCCGCTCGAGGTATAAGGAGAGTGACCTGCTGCTCGCAAGGCCCTACGAAGGTATATTTGAAACTATAAGGACACTTGAAAGTGCCGGGATAGGTACAGCGGTCGCTACATACAAAAGACAGGATTATGCCGAGAGGATACTGAAACATTTCGGATTTGCCGACATATGTTCGGCGATCTGCGGATCCGATTTTGAGCAGAAACTGACCAAAAAGGATATCATAATGAATGCAATGAAG
>JBGUNV010000106.1:0-2312 GCA_045117595.1 Lachnospiraceae bacterium | reverse complement strand
CTTAAGGATGCTTCGGCTCTTGCTGTCTTTCTCATGATACTTGCGCTTGTGATCCTGTATATATCGTATCGGGTAACAGGCAGAAGGGATTATATCACGATCTCGGGAAAATCTTTTAAGCCTGCAATTGTCGATCTGGGCAGGTGGCGTATTCCGATCACGATAGCGGTCGCGCTGTTTGCGCTTATCATAGTTATAATACCTTTTGCTACTGTCTTTGCCACATCTTTTACATTGAATATGGGCAATTCACTGTTTACTCCCGGTAATTTCACATTAAAATACTGGAATATCATTACAAGCAGGCAGTCTATCTTAAGTTCGGCATCTAACAGCGTAACAGCTGCAGTCCTGGCTGCGACGTTCGGAATGATGATATGCCTTGTAATGGCTTATCTTTTGAAACGTACAAAGGCGAAAGGCAGACAGATCCCGGATTTTCTCATAACCGTAGGATCCGGAACGCCAAGCGTTGCTGTTGCACTGGCACTTGTCATGACAATGTCCGGACGTTTCGGGATAAATATTTACAATACCCTGTCGATAATGGTGATCGCGTATATGATCAAATACATGATGATGGGTATGAGAACGGTAGTATCCGGATTTTCACAGGTCAGTCCGGAGCTCGAAGAGGCTGCACAGTCATGTGGGGCGGGCTGGTTCAGACGTGTAAAGGATGTGCTGTTTCCGCTCATGGTCCCGTCTGTTGTTGCGGGTTGGTTTCTTATCTTTATGCCGTCGTTTTATGAACTGACCATGTCAACCCTTTTGTATTCCAACAGGACAAAGACGCTTGGAGTTGACCTGTTCCTGTATCAGACTTATCACAGCCAGCAAACGGCTTCTGCACTTGCCGGCGGGATACTGATCGTTGTGATCATTATTAATTTTGCCCTGTATAAGCTGACAAAAGGGAAATTTTCCATATAAACGGAGGAGAGATCGCTATGTCGACCATAAAGATCGAGCATGTTACAAAGCGTTTTGGCGAAAATACCGTGTTGAATGATTTTTCCGCAACAATCGAAGACGGAACATTTGTCACTTTACTGGGACCGTCAGGCTGCGGCAAGACGACAATGCTCAGGATGATAGCGGGATTTGAAAGACCGGATGAAGGCCGGATCTGTATCGGGGATGTGACGGTCAGCGGGGAGGATGTATTTGTAAGTCCCGAGAACAGGGAGATCGGCATGGTATTCCAGTCATACGCGGTCTGGCCGCATATGAGCGTTTATGATAATGTGGCCTATCCGCTGAAACTGAAGAAGCTGCCCAGGGATAAGATCAGACAAAAGGTTTATGAGACGCTTGATATGGTCCATATGAGCGAATATGATAAACGTATGCCGTCTGAGCTTTCCGGCGGACAACAGCAGAGAGTGGCACTCGGAAGAGCTCTTGTATCACAACCTGCGGTACTCCTTCTTGATGAACCGCTTTCAAATCTGGACGCAAAGCTGAGAGAAGATATGCGGTTTGAAATAAAGGACATCCAGCAGAGGCTTAATATGACAGTGGTATATGTGACACATGATCAGAGCGAAGCGATGACCATGTCTGACATTGTCTATGTGATAAACAACGGGGTTATCGAGCAGTCGGGAAGACCGGTTGATCTGTTTCGAAGTCCCAATCACGGTTTTGTTGAGGGATTCCTCGGAAAGATGCAATTTTTTACCGGGGAGGCATCTGACGGCAGGATCCGGTTAGCGGATGATGACCGGTATATTGATTCCAAAGATGAAATCAGGGGACGGGTTGAGGTGGCAATTCGGCCCGATGATATACATATCATATCGGAGGATGGAAGGTTTCTGATGCAGTCTGTGAAATAGATAACAGATCTGTGTCGTGTTATAATACCTTATTGGAGGCAGATATATTGAATACTGAAAAGAAAACCAGATTATTTCTGTTTATAGGTTCGGTAATAACTATTCTGATAGTTGTAGCTTTCCTTGTGATCCTGAATATCAGAGAACCGCGAGAGTACACGGCGGTCCCGCTTTCGGTACTTTTTATTGTATCCATCATCGCATGTCTTACGATAGCGGTCTTTTTTGCAAAGGGTCCCGTTTTTGATGCGGAAGGAAACCTCGAGAGTGTCAACATCAACGCCATGTTGCTTGTTGTAATAGTTATCATACAGGTTTCTTTTTTCTTTGAGATCATATCCGTCAGGAATCAGATACTGAATTATCAGCTTTATCAGGATATCAGACATGTTGTTACCGCTACGGAAAAGATCGTATCCGAGGATCTTGATGAAGAACTAGGAAAAATGTGTACGGGAGCGATAACCGACA
>JBGUNV010000105.1:0-9144 GCA_045117595.1 Lachnospiraceae bacterium | reverse complement strand
GACAGATCTTCGATTATGTTCTCGGGATACTTTGCCGCACCCATTACTACCGGCATCGGGTCCATTCTCTGATCGTTAACTATGATGACTCCGTCCTTCTTCAGAAAATGTGCATACCGAAGTGCTTCTAGGCGTTCAAATGCGATCAGTACATCCGCACATCCTTCCTCAACTATAGGCTCATGAACTTCATCCCCGTAACGCACAAAAGTTACAACGGATCCGCCCCTTTGAGCCATTCCGTGAACTTCCGACATCTTGACTTCGTATCCTCCGTCAAGCATGACACCCCCGAGCACACGGCTCGTAAGAAGCGTTCCCTGTCCGCCGACACCGACGATCATAATATTCTTGGTTTCCATATATCGTGTTCTTCCTTATCTTAAAAAATTCCGTAAGCGTGGGTGGCCGCAGGGATGCAACAAAGCGAGTTCCGCAGGCTGGAGGCCTTTGCCGAACAGCCGAGGACTGTCTGAGCGACTTGCGCCCTGGCGGACAGGCCCCACGCACATCCGGTTATACGCTAAGCTATCGGTACATCCCGAATGGCATCAAACTTACACATGCTCTTGCACAGATCGCATCCGTTGCAAAGTGTATCATCGATAGCGATCGTACCGTCTTCACGCTTTGTTACCGCAGGACATCCCGGCTTGAGGCACATGCCGCACTTCTTGCATTTATCGGGATCCGATATACATTTATGCGTTATGGGCCGCTGGTTCAGCATCACGCACGGAGACTTGGTTATGATGACTCCGAGTTCATCGGAAGCCGTATATTCCTTCACGGTCTTCTCAAGCTTTTCGATATCAAACGCATCGACTTCGATCACGTTTTTGATCCCGATGGCTTTGCAAAGTTCATATATGTTGATCGCAGGTACGATATCTCCCTGCAATGTCTTGCCGGTTGCGGCATGATCCTGGTGCCCCGTCATTCCGGTTGTGGAATTATCGAGGATCATGACAGTACCGGTTCCCTGATTGTAGAACATGTTCATAAGGGAATTGACACCCGTGTGCATGAATGTCGAATCACCTATGACCGCTACCCAGTTTTTGATATAATCCTTTCCCTTCGCCTTCTCCATCCCGTGAAGAGTGGAGATCGAAGATCCCATGCATACCGTCGTATCTATAACGGAAAGCGGGGCAACAGCTCCGAGTGTATAACATCCTATGTCGCCTGCTGCATGAAGTTTCAGCTTGTTAAGAACAGTATAAACACTTCTGTGGGGACATCCCGGACAGAGTATCGGAGGGCGGTTCGGAACATCTGCAGGGGTACGCATCTGCACATCTTCTTTAAGTATCGCACGCCTTAACATATTGGCACTGTACTCACCCTGTACCGTGAATATCTCTTTTCCGATACAGTTGATACCCCAGGATCTGACCTGAAGTTCTATTACCGGATCAAGTTCCTCAACAATGTATAACTTATCAACCTTTGCTGCAAAACCTTCGATGAGCTTTCTCGGAAGCGGATTGACCATACCGAGCTTCAGTACGCTCGCATTCGGGAGTACTTCCTTTACATACTGGTAAGGGATACCGGATGTGATGACACCGATCGCGGTATCTCCTATCTCCACCCTGTTTACAGCCATATCACACGAGTCGGCTTCAAGCCTCTTTTCGCGTTCCTCGACAACAATATGACGTCCCTTCGCCATCGCAGGCATCATAACACGCTTGGCGATATTGCGCTCATACGGCTTGTCGGGAATATCCACTCTTTCCTCAAGGGTTACGAGCCCCTGTGAATGTGCAAGCCTCGTTGTTGTACGAACGATAACGGGGGTATCATATTTTTCGCTTATATCAAAGGCCGCCTTGATATAGTCCTTGGCCTCCTGCGAATCCGAAGGTTCGAGTACCGGCACATGCGCGGCTCTTGCAACCATCCTTGTATCCTGCTCATTCTGGGAAGAATACATTCCCGGATCGTCTGCAGCCACCATTACAAGTCCGCCGGACACGCCTATGTAGGAAACCGTATACAGCGGATCTGCCGCGACATTTACACCCACATGCTTCATTGAACACATGGCTCTGGCTCCGGCCATTGATGCACCTATAGCGACCTCCGTGGCAACCTTTTCATTCGGTGACCACTCACAGTAAAGCACATCCTTGTACTGAACGAGATTTTCACTGATCTCCGTGCTCGGGGTTCCGGGATAGGCGGCGCTGACCTTCACTCCGGCTTCATACGCGCCTCTTGCTATTGCCTCGTTTCCGAGCATCATTATCTTCTTTGTATCACTCATGTTTCCATCCTCTCGAATAAAATCTATCCGCTATTATAGCACAATATGCCACGATTGTTTAACAATCGTGACATATTGGATAACCGTGCGGATTTATTCTTCAAGCGAGCTCTTCTTGGATACGACAACCGTCTGATTGTAGCACGAGAAGATGGCATCCTTCGATGCATCCGAAAGCTGGGGTGTTATACGGCTCACGATCGGCACAATTATAAGCGAAATGATCATCGCAGCCGCACCTGCAACTATCGGTGATGAGAAGAAATTCAAAAACATATTGAGCACCGTGATGCCCACGCCTGCAACGAAACTTGACCATACAGCTATCTTGGTCGTCTTCGGATCATAAAGCGCATATACGAAGGGACCGAGGAACGCTCCCGCAAGTGCACCCCAGGATATACCCATAAGCTGCGCGATGAATGTGGGAGGATTGAGCGCGATCACAACCGAGATTATGATGAACACGGCGATGAACACACGCATGGTCAGTACCTGTTTCTTTTCGTCCATATCCTTGGCAAACAGGTCCTTGATAAAGTCAAGCGTAAGTGTCGAACTTGATGTGAGAACAAGTGATGAAAGCGTTGACATCGATGCTGACAGGACGAGCACGACCGTGACACCGATAAGTATATCCGGAAGGTATGAAAGCATGTGAGGCATGATCGCATCAAACATCATTCCGCCATCTTCCTTGTGGATCGTAGGGTCATCAAACAGCCTTGCAAAACTTCCGAGGAAGTATGTTCCGCCTGCTACCACGATCGCAAATATCGTGGAGATGACCGTTCCAGTCTTAACGCTTCTCTCATCTTTTATGGCATAGAATTTATGAACCATCTGAGGCAGGCCCCATGTACCGAGTGATGTCAGGATTATAACTCCCAGAAGGCCTGCGGGGTCGGTTCCGAAGAATGATGCAAAAGCACCGGGCTGGCCGAGTGTCGGGGCAGCATCACTTTCGATCTGTGACAGCGCCATGACAGCACTCATGAAACCTCCCTTACCGGCAAGAACCGCTCCTATAACGAGAACTATACCGATCAGCATTATCATTCCCTGAACAAAATCATTCCATGCGGTAGCAACATATCCTCCTACTATTACGTATACTGCAGTGAGTAATGCCATAACAGTGATACATACTTCGTAGGGAATGGAAAATGCCATTGAAAACAGTCTTGACAGACCGTTATAGATCGACGCCGTATACGGTATCAGGAACACAAATATGATGACCGATGAAGCGATCTTGAGTGAATGGCTTTCGAATCTCTTGGAAAAGAATTCAGGCATTGTAGCCGAAGAAAGGTGATTGGTCATGACTCTTGTACGTCTTCCGAGGATCACCCATGCCATAAGGGATCCGATAAAGGCATTTCCGAGTCCGATCCAGGTAGATGCAAGACCGTACTTCCAACCGAACTGTCCTGCATAACCGACGAACACAACAGATGAAAAATATGACGTTCCGTAAGCAAATGCCGTAAGCCACGGGCCTACATTACGTCCTCCGAGAACAAAGCCGTTAACATCCCTGGCGCTTTTCTTGGAAGCAAACCCGATCAGGATCATAACGGCAAAGAACAAAATGAGCAATGTGATTTTTACTAACATGATATCTTCCCTTTCTCTTTTGCTTTGACGCGTTAAAGTGTAACGCACTAAAGGGATGATATCCTATTTTTCATATAATGTCAATCAGTTTGTGCTTCCACTCTCTTCTTTACATTTTCTTCCAGATTCCTGAAGAAGAACTGATAGTCATATATATGATATGCCCCTTCGGGAAGGTTCGGAACGATCGCAGGATAATCTGCAGGATCAACATCGCAAACCTTTAAAATGCCACGGTCTTCGTCAATATAACAGCCGCACAGTTCCTTGTCTTCTCGCGTGATATTTGCATCATAGTCGGTAAAACAGGCTCCGATGTTAAGCGACTTATCCGCGGGTGTCCCGTCCGTTACCCAGCTTAGCGGATTGATCGTATACGCTTTGGTACCCTTCGGTGTTATGAACGTATCGGTCACTTCCGGCGCCTCGCAGTCAAAGCTTATGACGACTCCGGTATCTGTCTCTGAAGTTGCAGGCCTTATCTGCGGGAATTTTTCAACCATCTCCTCCGTACACGGCCAGCCTATAGCATAGACCGCAACAAGCTTTTTCTGCATTTCCTCATCCGCAAAATAGTCTTCGAGGAGACGGTAACACATGTCCGCACCCTGCGAAAATCCCGCCAGTACGATCGGCCGGCCGTTATTTTCGTTTTGCAGATAATACTCAAAGGCTGCGGCAACATCATCATATGCATACAGAAGATACGGCTCACGCTCTTCGGGTGTCATCGAATATATATTCATCGCGCCCTGGCGGTAATAAGGCGCAAACATTCTGGTCTCTTCCTCATATATGCCGCGCTCCATGTTAAGCGCACCCAGGAAGTTCGCTTTCGTCTTCTCATCATCCATTGACATGTAGAATTCATCTTTTACATCAACCGTCGGAGCTATCAGGAACAGATCGGCTTCTTTTTCCTCGCCTTCCCTGTAATATGCCCAGTTTTTCTCATCGGCATAGTCGACCTTACGTTTCAGATAAAACGTTCCGTCTCTGAATCCGTCCCATTTCTCAAGCGGATGGACACACTCCCTGTCCTCATATACCCGGCGGTAAAAATCAGCACCCGGATATATCCGTATCACGCATCCTTTTTTAAACGATTGTTTATACTCTTTCTCGTTGTCCCCTCCGGCATCCGTGACGACCGTAACAGTCCTTGAATTCGGATCATCAAAAGCCTCGAGCAGGGCCTCATCCGGTATATACTCATCCGGCTGCTGATCAAGTATCTGAACAGAATACAGCGTCTTCTCACCATCTATGACAACATAACTGCTACATTCAAGGATCTGATCCGTTTCGGGATCGACTGTATATTCAGATGAAACGCTGTCGACCTCGTCCGTATCGTACCCGAAATATTCAAGAAGATCTCCGACATCGCCGACCGGAGTGACTGTTTCAAAATATATCAGGCCATCTCTTATCTCCGACGATGTGATCTCTTCACCCTCAAAATATGTATACAATTTCGTATACATCATTTCTTCGGCGTATTCATCAAAACTATCCACGAACAGCATTCTGAACGGAAGATTTCCCATACCGTGGTCATAACCGTATGCCTCATGATCTTCTACGATAAGGGTTCCGTACCTGCTTTCCTGAACATACCTTTCGGGATCTTTATACAAAGTATATTCATCCTTTGACCCGTCTTTCAGACGGCATTTTATATCAAGGAACAGTCTGCCGTTTTCGGCGATGAGAGCATCAAAGGAATTCGTCTCTTCAAGTTTTTTCAGATAATCGTTATCGATGATGGCAGATCCCGTCCCCGGACGATCGCTGTTGATATTGATATCAACACTGACTCTGGCGCATCCTGTAACTGACACCATCAGTCCGAAACACATTATTATAACGGCTAGGATTTTCCTGTTCATAGTCATCATCTCTCCTTTAAAAAGATCTAAATATCCCTGTAATACTCTTCAAGACGCGTACGCGCCTTTTCATAAGCGCTGCGAAGTGCGGGATCAAACTGCGTACCCATGCCCTCCATAATTATACCATCGGCCTTTGCAAAATCAAAAGCTTCCTTATAAACACGCTTGCTCACGAGCGCATCATATACATCGGCGATTGCCATGATACGTGCTTCGACCGGTATCTCCTCCTCCTTCAATCCATCCGGATAGCCGGAGCCATCCCATCGCTCATGATGGAAATGCGCCACATTTTCGGCGATCTTTTTAAACTCCTCATTATCGGTATTGAGCAGTATCTCATGGATTACCCTTGCGCCCTCTTCGGCATGCTTCTTCATCTTTTCAAATTCTTCGGGCGTAAAACGTCCGGGTTTTCGAAGCACGGCATCATCGACGGCTATCTTGCCGAGATCGTGCATCGGGGCAGCCTTTACGACATTGGCACAGAAATCATCGGAAAGCGGCAGAACACCTTCCTTTCTGATCTCTTCCGTCAGGATCCTTACTCCCTCACTCGTCCTCTTGATATGACCTCCTGTGGAATTGTCACGGCTTTCAACCATCATTGCCAGGCTCATGATGAGATTATCGTGCATCATCACTATATGGTCCGTCTTCTGTCTTACCTCCTGCTGAAGGTCCTCGTTGTACTGGTCGAGAAGACTTATATATTTTCTGTTTGCGGTATCATCCTTAAAGGTTATCAGATATCCGCGCTTTTTATTCCCGTCATACAAATAGGCAACATCCACGTTATAGACGATCCCATCATGTTCGAGTGCTTCCTCATGAAGAGTGGTCATTTCGGGATTCTTCTGTTCCGCCTTCCGGAAGCTGTCGAGATAATGTCTGATCTTTCTCTCCGACGGCTTGTAGCCTATTATCTCATCGACTGTTTTATCAGCCAGTTCCGGACATACTCTTTGGGCAACGTTATTGCTCCCGAGATATCTCAGGTTAAAATCACAAGTCAGATAGCCTATCCCCTGCTCATGTATCATCGAGTCGATGACTGTATCGCCTATATCATAGAGGTTTATCCTGTATGCGATCAGCAGATACATTATATCGGCAAGTATGTAGCCGACAACATTCATGTCAAACATCACCGTGATCCTTCTTCCCAGGAAAAATCCCAGAACACATACTGCTTCGGGGATCACGAGCATGCACAGGATCAGTCTCGACATCTGCCTCCTTCTGAACCATGAATGAACGATTATAAATATCCCTGCGAGAAAAAATCCCCATATGGCAAGATATGCCAGGGAGTGGATCACGCCATATTCCCTTGAGAGGATGACCACATCATTTTGCCGCTCAAATGAGACATTTCTGTAAAAAAGATTTCCGTTTCCGATCGTAAGGACAGACAGATAGATACAGGCAGACAGGGCAAACAATACCATCCTGATCCACCTTGGCATATCTATCCCGCACAGATTGATGATACTGAACAAAATGAACAGCTGCAGAAAACATGCTCCGATATACACTATCTTCATACCGGCGATCGCTTCCTCGAGATTTGCGGCTCCCGAATACAGAACGTATCCGAGCACCGATACCGGTACGAGTGTAAATATCATCGTAAGATTCACATCAAAATGCTTGTGCCACATGTATATGTATACCGCGGCACAAACTAATGATATAAAGAATAAACAGATATAGATAAAATGAATCAAAATGCTACTCCCTGATCGTAAGATCTATATCACCGGTGTTTGTCGTGACCGTACACTTACCGCCGTCTGCGGTATCCGGTACCTTAACATCCCCGACTCCGGTTTCGGTAACAAAAATCTTGTCTGAAAGGATGCTTCCCTCCACATCACCGGTATTTGTCGAAACACTGATATTGGCAGCATCGATACCGGCAAAATTAACATCTCCGGTAACTGCCGCAATATCAAGGTCTCCTTCGACAACGGAATTTTCCATTCTGATATCACCGGTCGTAACGGCGATCTTCATCGTTCCCGTCACAGTATCAGCGATCCTGATATCACCGGTGGTTGTCCTGATATCGACAGTTCCTGCGACATTCGATGAGATATCTATATCTCCGGTGGTAACTTCAATGTCAACACTGTCAAAGGTAACGTCGTCAGTAATCTTCATATCGGCTGTCGTAAGCACTGCAGACAGCTTCCCATACTCATCATCCGCAAGGCTTATCGTCACATCCGGCGAGATCATGAAAAATCCCGTGTTCCATATCGAGATGTTCCTGTCCGGTGATGCAACTGTAAGTGTTCCATTACCTGCATCGACAGTCGGCTCCATACCCTCGGATGCTTTGATCGTAACCGAATTTTTTCCGTCAGCAGATCTTTCGATAATGATATCCTCGGTATGTACATCTATCATTATATCATTAAAATCCTCATCTATCTCGATATGTTGTGTTACGGTTTTACCTGTTGACAGTTTTGAAATATCAAATCCGACTATGGCCATTGCCATTACGCATATACCCATGCCGGCACCTGCAAGTATCGCTCCGATGATGATCATTTTCTTCGTCGTAGTCATCAGTTCGCAGCCTCCTTTCCGACAAACAAATATTTGATGTTAAGTATCATGGCCTTTGTCAGCTTAATGAGTGCTTTGGTCATCCATATGCATGCAAAGAACAGAAGTATCGCAAGCCCCGCGCAGACTATAACCGCACCGACCGCAAAAAGACATCCTGCCATATTCCCTGCCCTGACATATACAGGTATCATAAAAACACTTGCGAATGCCGATACTGCAAGCGACAGATCAACCGCATAAAAGCTGATAAGCACCGACCATACGGCCACATACAGAGAGAATACGGTCGCCGCAACTGCTGTTATGAGTGCGAACCAGACGGGAAAGGTTAAGACCAGAAGTATGATCTTCCAGGTTTCAAGCTTCTCCTTGGGTCTTACCTTCTCCTTTACAAGTTTGCTCATCGGTATTTCGGACATGATCTGTTTAAATACCGTATCAACCGAACCGATGGCTTCGACTGCTTCTTCCTCGCCAAGACCGTCTTCCATACGGTCATCTATCATCTCACTGTAGAACGATAATCTCTCATCTATGTCATCCTGATTAAGGCCGGCCAGTCTGCTTTCCAGCTCGTTTAAAAAAACTTCCTTACTCATGGTCAGTATCCTCCCTGGTTATAAACTTATAGATGGAAAGGATCTCATTCCAATCCTCCCGAAACTCCTCGATACGCGCAATACCCTGATCGGTTATATGATAATACTTACGAAGTCTGCCTTCATATTCGGCACTTCTTACGGTAAGCATTGAACCGGCTTCGAGGCGCTT
>JBGUNV010000104.1:0-62074 GCA_045117595.1 Lachnospiraceae bacterium | reverse complement strand
GTACATTACCGCGAAAATGAGCAAATACCGTCACGGCACCGGTTGCTGTCACACATGCAAAAAATGCGACAAGCAGGATATGGGCATATTTTCTGCAAAACAGGTAAAGCCTTTTCATAGTACGTCTTTCATTCTGCCTTATACATCCGTCCCGGGATCAGATAAGCTACCGTGCCGAAGAGTGCGGCGAACATCGGAAAAACCATGATGTAATGGGAACCTTCCTGCGGGATCGAGATCATCAGTGCAGCAGCATATAACAATATCGGAAGCATCGCCAAAAATACGCGTACCTGATGCTTCCTCAGCAGTATCACTCCGGTCAGCAATAACAGGAACAGATACAGACCTCCCCTGTATACAGCGCTCCTTCCTATGGCAAACGATCCCATGAACTTTTTCACGCTCTCGGCAAAATAGAAGAACTCACCTTTTCTCATATGGTGGATCTCATAGTGTTCGGTCGCAAGTCCCGGACTGTACATGATCAGATCCGCAGCCTCAGCGATCTCCCATACTATGGCGTTGACATCAAAAAACGACAGTATGCACTGTTTCGGATAATGTGTCAGATAATACCAGTCAACCCTTATTATGTCCGCTGCAACAGCAGGATCGTTAAGCTTATATACGTTATCACCTATCTCATGCCATGGTCTGTCGGTCGTATCCGCATCAAACGGGCAGTAATACTCTGCCCATTTTTCCATCGGAAGAACCTGTTCCATTTTGGCTGCAATGTCATCGTCGATGTAAAGTCCCGTTTCCCTGTTCCTGTAGGCCATGGAAGCCGCCAGGTTCATCGGTATAGTATATTTTACATATGCGGGATTACGCTCCGCTTTCAAAAGCCTGAAACCGATCCCCTCGGTCATCACGAGGAAGCATACGAGTGTCGTAACAAATACCATGCCCAGGCGGATGATATTCTCCTTTTTGACCTTACCCTCTGCCCCTTTATCAAATATCTCGGAACACATGATACACACAAGAGTTGCAAGCACTATCTCAAGAAGCGAGTGTCTGAATGAAGATGCCAGAAAAGCGGTCACGCCCATATTGATATATTCTCGCCGCATATGGTGGCGGCTCATCACATAGTCGAGCAGCGATATCGCAAATGCAAGGAGCATCGGTGAGCTGACATTGTCCTTCCTGATCTCCGACAGGTACATGCACGAATAAAATGCAAAACACATATACATGCATATATATATCCATCCCGCACGACGATACTCCGGGAATCTCCTCTCAAGCACCCCGACGGCATAATTAGCGGTCAGATAATACATAAGAACCTGGACTATCGTTACCATGAACGGCTTGTGTATGATCGAAGTACACAGTTTGATGAAAAAAATATATCCGATCGTATGCCAGTCACTCCACGCGGTAGGGCCTTCTCCCCATATCCACTGCTTTTCGAAGTCACTGTTCATAAGTCCCGGATAGTACGCTATCACAAACACAAATGTCACAGCTATAAAGAGCCAGACCGGATAATATATCCCGAGAAATTTCCCTGAAGAGACCCTTTCAACTGCGCCTTTATTTTCCGCAACCGCTGCATCAACCGGAGCAGTCCCGGCGTCCGATGTAACATAAAACGCATGATCGACATCGATCATAACAGATATGAACAATAACGGGAAAAACAGGAACATGAAAATCAGATAGAACATACCGTGATCCATGTGCCTCATGGTCTTTAAAACATCCTCGGCAGACAGCATCACAATGAACAGCCCGGCAAACAGAACGTCCCACATTATATTCTTCCTGTTTGCAAAAGGGATATAACCTTTTGCAAAAATAAGCACGGCAGAGCATATCAGCAGAGGGACGATCGCAAAGATGATCGAATCCGACTTATGAGCGTCTTCGACAAGACCGGTCATCGATATGAAAACTATATTGATCACAGCAAGTGAACTCTTGAGAATTGTCTGTTTATCCCGCATTATCCACCGGATCTTTCTAGTGATGGAACAGTCTTACACCGTTGCATACCATGACCATCCCGTACTCATCGCATGCTTCGATAACAAGATCGTCCCTGACCGATCCCCCCGGCTGAACGATATAGGAAACGCCGCTTTTGGCAGCACGGTCGATGCTGTCGCGGAACGGGAAGAATGCATCGGAACCGAGCGATACGCCACTCATCTGATCCAGCCACTCTCTCTTTTCCTCAGCTGTATATACGGAAGGCCTCGTGGCAAAATATTTCTGCCATACGTTATCCCCTATGACATCCATATAGGACTCACCTATATAGTTATCTATCGCATTATCACGGTCCGCACGTCCTATACCTTCGGCAAATTCAAGACCCAGTACTCTCGGGCTCTGACGGAGCAGCCAGTTGTCGGCCTTCTGTCCGGCAAGCCTTGCACAGTGCACTCTGGACTGCTGTCCGGCCCCTATACCTATGGCCTGTCCGTCCTTTACGAAGCAGACCGAATTGGACTGTGTATATTTGAGTGTTATCAGAGAGATCAAAAGGTCATGCTTCGCCTCTTCGGGAAGATCCTTATTCTCAGTAACAATGTTTGTAAGAAGTGAATCATCTATCCTGATATCGTTCCTTCCCTGCTCAAAAGTTACACCGAACACCTCCTTA
This sequence comes from Lachnospiraceae bacterium, assembly GCA_045117595.1. Lineage (GTDB taxonomy): Bacteria > Bacillota > Clostridia > Lachnospirales > Lachnospiraceae > UBA2868. The sequence goes on along the minus strand of JBGUNV010000104.1, from coordinate 59,451 downwards.
TGTTCGACAGGAGCAGGTCTGTAATCAGGATCGATCTGTATCACGGCATAATTGCCCTTCTTCTTGGCAGAGAGTATCTCAAGTGCCTCCGGCTCGTATCCCGGAGCTATTATACCGTCGGAAACCTCACGTTTCAGGATCATCGCCGTAGACACGTCACATACATCCGAAAGGGCCACGAAATCACCGAATGATGACATCCTGTCCGCACCTCTTGCTCTTGCATAAGCACAGGCGAGTGGAGACAATTCACCAAGGTCATCAACAAAATATATCTTCTTCAGCGTATCCGATAACGGTTTCCCGATCGCAGCGCCCGCAGGACTCACATGCTTAAATGATGTAGCGGCGGGATATCCCGTTGCCGCCTTAAGCTCCGATACGAGCTGCCAGCCGTTGAACGCATCCAGAAGGTTGATATAGCCGGGGCGGCCGTTCAACACAGTTATAGGCAGTTCGCCTCCATCGGCTCTGTATATCCTAGAAGGTTTCTGATTCGGGTTACAACCGTATTTCAACTCAAGTTCTTTCATAACATGATCTCCAAATCTTACTCATTTTTATTATATATCCTGGTCTTGACTTCTCCGGTCCCCAGATCTATGAACCGCACGAACAATGACACTTTATTATCGAGATTGAGGTTCTCCCACAACTTCTTTGAGAATGTTTCAAAATCTCCCTCGATACCCACGAACTTCGGCTCTCCTTCAAACGAGGGAAGCGGATTACCGTCCTTCATGTAAGTGTGGATAAAATGTCCCTCTCCGGCAAGCGGATTGTCGTATGAGAACGTGAAACGGTGACATTCTTCGGGATTACCGTTATCACTTTTTAAGATCGAAAGCGAATAAGTGAACCTGCCGCCTTCGACATCAACAACAGCCGAGATACGAGGTGTATAATTCGGTGCATCAGGCTCGAACTCACGGCTTCGCAGTGATTCCTCGAATGTCTTGCCCTCTGACATTCCGTCATATATCGTGTCCGTCTGATCACCGTTTGTCACGATCGTTGTATGCCCCAGTACACGTACAGGCGCATAGATAATAAGGGAAGGGTCCTCAACCTTGCTCTCGTCAAAAGCTTTGGTGCGGATACCGTCACCGTCCTCAACAAATACCCTGTTCCTCGAGTTGCTGCTCCTTCCCATGATAAAATATGCGGTCACGGCATATTTTCCGTCAGAGGATCTTCCCACAACGATACCCCTTCCGGGATATGAATTCGAATCGAGTTCCTTAAAAAGATTCAGTTTTTCCATAGTGCCCTCCTTCTGATGATCCTGTTCACATCTGACTTCAGACTTCAGATCCTTGTTTCCCTGTCATAATTCATCACGGCATATTTCCTGATGCTGTCGCAGCTCGACAGAGCTTCCTCCAATGCCTTGTCGTCGTTTGTTTTATACTCAAGTATCAGCTCGACGTTATCTGCCGATACGGTCTTGTTTTTCATTCTCAGATAACCGGTCAGGGGTCTGATCATTTCCACGATCTCGTCAGGTGCATTCCCGGGCTCGCAATTGATAACGAGGAGTCCGAGCTTTACGGGGCTTGCCATCCTGCCCGTTATGACAAGTCCTATTGTTACGATCACGCACAGTGCTATCGCCAGTATATACAGTCCGGCTCCGCAGATGATACCTATGCTGATCGCCCAGAACAAAAAGAACAGGTCGAGTGAACTCTTGATCGCAGTTCGATATCTGACGATCGACAGCGCACCGACCATACCGAGTGATATCACGAGATTGGACTGGACGGCCAGAACTATCGCAGCCGTAACGACTGCCATCAGTACGAGCGTTCTGTTAAAATCCTTGGAATAGAATTCATTGTTTACCGCCATCCTGTATACCATGAACACGTATATGCCCAGTATAAGCGCTGCAACCAGGACTATCGCGATGCGTACAGGTGTTATGTCACTGGTAAAATTACTCAAAACCGACGTCTTGATCATGTCCTTAATACTCAAAGCCTTCTTCCTTTCTTCCGTTACCTTTGATCACATCCATGGAATGTACATATTTGGAAAACGATACCTGTTCAAGGAAACCGATATCCAGAACCGAAGCGATAAACCCGGGCAGCATACCGTCATACTTAATCTCCAGTATGTGCCGCCCCTGCGGCATTACCGGAAACAACAACGCATGAGCGTCAAGCAGATCCTCCGTTCTGTATGTGCATGAAATATCCTTATCAAGTGTTATCCTGACGTTTCCGACAGGATACGTATATGCTGTACGAAAATAATCCACTACCGCTACGGGATGAAGTCCCTCTGTCTGCTGCATGACGTACAGTTCATGCACCAGATCATCATCTCCGTCCTCAAGGCTTCCCTGAGCGATCAGGGCCTGTACAGCTGTCTTGTCAACAGGCGTCTGGTATTTCTGTTTTAGTCTTCCGACGGTATCCTTGCGCTCTATGCGGAAAAACCCGTCGTCCATATTATAAAATCTGATCCTGTACTTGCGTCTTCTGTCCGTACCGCTGACACTTTCATGATACAGCCTCTCATCTGCCGTATCAAAGTACAGGCTCCTTATCCGATAGCCTTCACCCTTCTGGTTTTTATCCTTTTGCATCACCGCCGCAAGCCGGCATTCCAGAAGATCCATCTGCTTCTGCGAACATATAAATTTTTCCTCATGACGCATATGTCTATTCTCCCATATGCTGCATCAGATACTGACGTATATAACCGCCTCTGTGCTCGAAAAATTCACGTACCGTCTTCACGTTATCACGATACTGTTCATCGGTAAAGTACGGATCCGCAAACCTCCTGACGGACGATACCATAGGCTTCGTATATATCTCTTCCATCTGTGAAATGACAGGCTCCGTGCGCTCAAACGACAGATCATTCTCAAGCAGGTACATGAAACGGTCGTAAAAACGCTTTCTGAATCCGGCATTCTTCGATACATTGGCAAAGAATGTATCGCTGTCCGGATTGACCCCGATATAACTGCCGTCCACAAAGGAGTCCATCGTAACGTCTGCTGACGGAGCATATCCGTCCGTATTATCAAGATCGTACAGAATGAACCGCCATCTTCCGTCCTCGGCTGGAGTAAATCCGGTTTTTCGCACCTTCCATAATCCGAGATTGCTGTAATATGCATCATCATTGGCGAAGAAGATCTCTGCACAATAATAATCCATAAGGCTGTCAATATCCACTATGTTACAGAACTGCCTGTAGTTATTGTCATCAGACATGTCATGTCCGTAGACAAATCCGACCAGTTCATTGTACTCGTCGACATCGCTTTCAAGTCCCGATACGGCCTTTGGATCTCCGTCCATCTTGATAATGTTCACATTATCGGCGGCAATTCCGTATCTGGCCGCTATAAATGTCTCATCGAGATGTTCCTGCAGATCGTAGCAGCCCCAGTATTCTCCGTTTAAGTACACCTGACAGCATACGGAATCCTGCGGCGTAACATTCATGTCCTTTGCAACCTTACCGTTTAATGCGTCCCTGAAGTTCGTCATGAACGTGTCCTCGCCGCCGACTCTGAGCATCAGCGCTTCACCGGCATTCGGAAACAATCCGTTGAACACCTTTTGCCCCGGTATACCGGGCTTCAGATTGATACCCTTCTGTACCATAGATCTCGTGGATCTGCCGCGGATACTGATCGTGTCAGCTTCTTCATAAAGCAGGGTCACTTCCGGATCGAACAATGTCAGCATCGCGTCTCTTCGCCAGCCTCTGCCACGCATCAGGTAATTAGCCGGAGCATAGGCCGGATCGACATCAAGTTCCCTTGCCTGCTCAGCGTTAATATCAAACAGATCGCCGGGTACGTATATCCCCTTTTCATCAGAAAACAGACCTTCGGGATCCGAAACGATGCTGAGAGTATATGCTCCCTCACAAAGTTTTCGGATATCGTCTCCTATAAAATATGTCGCAATCGTCTCCGGTGAATAAATACCGTCTGATGATCTTGAAACCGCACGTAAGACCGTGGCCTTGCTCACGGGGCCGGCCGGCTCATACATATCCTCACCCGGCGCGACCGTACGGATCATAGTATATTTGTCAGGCTCACCGCTTCTGTCGCTGATACTTATGGCACCCGCACAGAGCTCACCGGACGTATACGGATCCGAACCGTCAACGGTATAGTAAACTTCGTTTCCGCTTCCGTCAGCCGTAAGATCAAAAGGCTCATCGTAAAACCCGGATGCGGCAGATAATACCGGGGATGCTATTTCCTCCGATACCGTCACGGTATCAGGATCCTTCAGGCTTGACATACCTGTGCTTCCGGCATCCTTCGGTCCGCTTCTTATAACAGCCATATCATCGGGCATTTGAGGCAATGTCATCGAATCAGTGACCACACCGCCCGGTGAAGTCAGGTACAGGCTTTCATGATCCCTTAACCGGAATCCCGTATAGAAAGCATCCTCGTCTGTAAACACATCATCAAATACCGAGGGGGCATCCGCCCATACAAGGATACTGCCTCCCGGCTCTATGATCCCGTCCTTGAACACGTATTTATCCAGCTGAGTATTATCGTCTGACAGGGCATAGCCCTTCAGAGCCACATTTTTCGATGTTGGATTGGTCAGCAGGATATAATCATGATAGGCACCGACAGAATCATGTACGGATCCGGCATTATGAGGACATACTTCCGAAATATATATCCCGGGATCAGTATTGACGGATAAACTTAAAACGGTCGCTGCCAGGATGAGGATAACTGTGGCTGTCAGGACCGGTATGGACATCCTTTTCATACAACCATCCCTATGAAAGGTATTTGGCCTCGAAATCGGAACGCGACATGGGTTTGTCGAAATAATAACCCTGGACCATACGGACATTCATGTTCTCAAGAGCTCTGAACTGCTCGATAGTCTCAATACCTTCCACGCAGACACGAACACCGAGAGCCTCGGCCAGTTCGCCGATCATCCTGACGAATGACTGGGCATACTGATCGGTCGCAAGATCGGTGACGAATGTCTGGTCGACCTTGATGACATCAAGCGGTATCTCGCGTATGTGATTAAGCGAGGAGTATCCCGTACCGAAATCATCAAGCGCTATGCGGATGCCGAGCTTCTTGATGTTGCCGAGGATCCTTTTCATTCGCTCCATGTCGTTGATCGCGAGCGATTCCGTAACTTCGAGGGTCAGATTGTGCGGGTTGACCCCGACTTCCTTTATCGTCTTGTCTATTGTCTCAACTATGTCATTTTGCATGAGCTGTACAACGGACAGGTTAACGTTAACCTTATAGTAGGGATGACCGTTCTCATTCCAGTATTTAAGCGCCTCACAGGCACGGTGCAGCACATGTGTTCCGATCGGATTGATAAGTCCGAGATATTCCGCAAGCGGTATGAAATCGGCAGGCGATATGAAACCAAGATCCGCCGAATTCCATCTGACGAGAGCCTCCGCACCCGTACAGGGATTTCCAGGACGTGTGATATCCACGATAGGCTGGAAATAGACTTCGAACTGATCATAATCTGTCGCAGTCGCCGCTCTCATGCTCTTTTCCATATCAAGACGCCTGTATGCTTCATCATCCGAAGAATCCGTATAATGGGCAAGCTTGTTCTTGCCGGATTTCTTCGCCGTGTACATGGCGATATCAGCCTTACGGATCAGGTCCTGAACGGTCTCACCCTCATCCGGGAAGGTTACGACGCCGATACTCGACGTACAGTAATAATCGGCACCCTTGAGGAACCAGGGCTTGTTAAATACGACCCTGATACTCTCGATTATCTGTTCAAACCTGTCGTAGCTCGTATGCGGAACTAGGATGACGAATTCGTCACCGCCCATACGATAACATGTATTCTCAACGCCGTTGATACGCTGCAGACTGTTGGAAATGGCCTTCAGGAGAACATCACCGTACTGGTGTCCCAGGCCGTCATTGATATGCTTGAAATCATCCAGGTCAAGGTAGATGACCGCACCCTTGCCGCCGCATTCCTTGGCCTCATCAACTATGCGGAGCAGATCGCGCTCACAGCACATACGGTTATACAACCCTGTCAGGAAGTCATTGTTCGCCTGCTGCTCTATCTTTCTCTGGTACTGCTTCTTCTCTGTAACGTCGATTATCGCGTAGAGCACGACCTTGCGCCCGTCCACCCAGGTCATGTTGGTAGACGTGACATCATACCAACGGTTACGCTCCTTGTAATTGACCTCACGGTAGGAGCTTGCGGTATTATATCTGCTGCCTTCCTCAAACAGACCTATGATCGAACCGTTCGTTATCTCCTTTTCAAACGTGTTCTTACACATCCTGTTAACGTACACGATGTTGGAACTGTTCACGTCACGTACATATATGGCTGAGCCGACATTATCCAGTATTGTCTCGAGGGATTTGTATGAACTGGTGATGGAATTGCGCTGTATCCTGTTCGTAGCGCTCGACTGGATGACCTTGGTCGCATCTCCGAAGAACTTGACCTCATCCATTCCCCATTCTCTTCCGAGCTTGTTATCCAGGTAAAACGCATACATCGCAGTCTTACCGTTTATGGCTATAGGGATCGCAACTGCTGCCGATATACCGATGGAATCAAGCCAGTCGCGGTTCTTCTCATCGATACGTGTACGATACGATATGATCTTCGTCTGGTCGCCTATCTGGGCCAGGAACGACTGTGACATTATATCTATGACCGGATCGAGCGGTGACTGTCCGGTCGCCACATAGCTTCCGATGATATCTATCCCGCTCCCGTCACGGTTAGGGCGAAGCACATAAGCATGAGAGATATCAGAATAATTACCCGTATAATCGAGCACTCTGTTGGCGATGACCTCAAACGAATCATCGCTTCCGAGCTGGGAGACAACGCCTGTCATGGCCTCACTGCGTCGCAGAGCTTTTTCCATCTCCTCGGTCGAATCCTTCGCACGGTTAGCCTCGGCAAGTGCATTTGCCGCCATATAGGTCTCTCCGTATATCCTGTTTGAAACCTCACGGATCAGATCCACGGAAGGGGCGAACTTGTACATCGGGATCGTGCTCTCGAAATTGGTGACGTCATTCTCATTGCCGTCATCAGGTCCCACTCCGCATATAAACCATGCAAATGCAGGATTGCCGCCGATCCTGACACCGACGGTCGCTATCTTTACATTAGGGTATTCGGTGTTCTCTATGACCTGCTCCTCAACAGAGCCGAACAGCACACGGTTGATGGCTGCCCTTATCTGCATCTCATCGAGAAGCTTTACGACCCTTGATATCTCCTCGGGACTTCCGGACATCTCAGTGATGCGTTTCCCGTTTTCGTCCACACAAAAAATAAACAGGTTCGCAACCTGAGCATAAACGTCCTGTAATTCCTGCAATTCTGTTGTATCTAACGCAAAACCCATATTAATAATAGTACCTTAATTACATGCTATTTTCAACCCGATTTTATTCGGGGTTAGCAAACTTTACCACTATGGTTTCATCGATCATGCGTATCGATCCGTCAGCGGGATAGCATGGCATAGCATCCACCTCGGCGTTTCCTGCAAACTGTGACTCATCGACTCTTGGCGGGGCAAATGCGCACCACATCTCCATCGTCTCTTCCCAGGCAAAATCATTGATGATCGATCTGCCCTGGTACGGCGGCAGATAGATCGGATCGAACAGCACATCGCCCTTAAAGCCTTCGTCATTCTTCTGTCTCGGAGCGATGTAGGCAACGGGAACATCCGGGGCATAACCGGGCGTCTGCTCTATCCTCGCTATCAGGATGTTGTAATAGTTAATGGCCTCCTGCTGCATGATCTCCGTCTTCAGATAGCAGACGTTCGCAAACCTGGCAAAAAGCGCCGCCATAATTATGATGAGTACCGTAGCTGCTGTCGCAAGGATACCGCATACCTTCTGCTCACGGCTTTCACACTCACGACCACCCTGCTCACAATTTCCGTGCTCTACCGCGCCTGATGCAGTTTGGGATACTGTTTGGGTTGCCGCTTCGGACACCGCTCCTGATGCTGCTCCAATTTCCCGGATACGTTCGATGATATATGCTCCGACCGCAAACATGAACACTTCGCCGTATGCCATGCCTCCGTGGGCATCATCTTCTGCGACCATCACATAGAAAAAATATGAAAACAGCGGGCTTACCAGAATGAGGGGAATGATCTGCAGTATCTTCGTTTTATTACCGATATGTTTCAGCAGAATTATTATCAGAACCGCTACGATAATATACAGCACGATATGAAGATATTTCAGGACCTCCGGGAACATATTGGCGGAAACGCCGTTATAATTGATATGATCCGCAGGCTTGATAAATCTCTTGTAAGCCGTGACAATCCGCATGATGTAACCTGCGATATCAGTAGATCCGAACGTGGAAACTCCCTTGTAATCATACATGTCCTGACCGGTAACAAGCAGGAATATGGCATTAATCCCAAAGTATTCCGCCATAAACGCTGCACACATGCCGGCGTTTTTGGCTGTCAGGATAAAATACTCACGAAATGTCATGTCGGACATATATACGTCATCCAACATAAACATCAGCAATATCATCAGATTTATCGTGATATTGGACTGATACAGTCCGGTAGAGACCGCCATCAGGACGGAACAGACGATAAATGACGGGATATTTTTGTTTTTATGATAATACCATGCGCCTATAAGGCCGAGAAGTGCCCCGATATAATAATAAGGTGCCGTGAACACGTACACAAATATGTTGGTGACTGCGGGAAAACATACCATCACGCCGGTAAGGCCGATCATGACCGCCGTGTCCTCTATCCTGAACGCATGGCATATGATACAGGCCATGAAACAGATCGCCGCGATCGTAAGCAGCCCGTTAAATACCGGGAGGCTGTAGTTGCGGCCCATGAGAATCTTTTCCGTAAGGGTGCCGAAAGCGCCGAGAGCCCATCTGCCGAGCCCGTAAGTCTCTCCCACTCCGTTAAACCACGGAACATCATCATGATATGAGAATTTATTGAACATCGCCATGCCGTGTGCGACTATACCCCAGGCAAAGCCGCTGAGCATTATGATGACAGATTTTCTGTCCTTCAGAGTCCTTAGATCCATCCACAACTCCCGATAACAGTCAGGAAGACTTTCTGTAATAAACGATGATACCGATAACTGTCGCGATCACCCCGTAGACAATACCGATCGTGATGATAAGCGGCACGCTCCTGTCGGGATATGACGGATACGGTACCAGCCCGAAACTCTGTGTTATCGTATATCTTCTGATACTTCTGGCAAATTCGGATTTGAAACTGTCGAGTGAAAACACCCTGATAAGCTGAGGTATCACGACCGTAACCACAACAAATCCGAGAAATGCAAATATCTTCCGCTCAAACATGAACAGAAACATTATCGCAAAGGAGATCCCGGCAAACCAGAGAGGAACAGATAACGCGGCCTTTAACAGGAAGTTTTTGAATATAGGCCAGGGAATGATCCCCTCATTAAAGTGGAACAGCCAGGTAAATCCGTACAGCAGAATAAATGCCACCACGAGATAAAAAACAGCAAGCAGAATGGTCGTGATCATCTTGGAAACATATATCTGCCACGGTTTTAACACGACAACTTCATCAAGTCCGTTGCTCTGCGGGATCGCTATGGATGTGCCATGCCTCTTCGGGCTGATATAATCCGCTCCGAATGCCATGAGGGCCAGGAAAAAGCAGCTGTAGTAAGGGATCAGAAAGCACCATGACGCATACTCGAGCACATTATATGCAAACGTCCCTTCATTGGTGCCGTATATGAACCTGAAACATATGACAGCAGCATTACCGATCAGTATCAGTAAAAATGTGCATATCAAATATATCTTCGCAAGCTTTGAACGAAAGGCCTGCGTAAACCCATTAAAAATAAATCTTATCATATATGTTTACTCATCAACCGAATAGTTCGGTGCTTCCTTGGTAATGTGTATGTCATGCGGATGGCTCTCGCGAAGTGCTGCCGCGCTGATCTTGACAAATTTCCCGTTCTTCTTGAGATCCTCGATTGTAGGTGTACCGCAGTATCCCATACCTGAGCGGATACCTCCTATAAGCTGGAATACGGTATCCTCGACCGTTCCCTTATAGGCCACACGTCCTTCAACTCCCTCAGGAACGAGCTTCTTCGCATTTTGCTGGAAGTAACGGTCCTTACTGCCGCTCTCCATTGCCGAGATCGATCCCATGCCGCGGTATACCTTGTATTTCCTGCCCTGATACAGTTCGAAAGTTCCAGGAGACTCATCGCATCCCGCAAAGATCGAACCCATCATACAAACATTCGCTCCGGCAGCGATGGCCTTGGTCATGTCACCCGAATACTTGATACCGCCGTCGGCTATGATCGGGATATCATACTTCTTAGCCACATCATAGCAGTTCATGATCGCCGATATCTGCGGAACTCCGATACCAGCGACTATTCTCGTAGTACATATGGAACCGGGCCCTATACCGACCTTGACCGCGTCACATCCCGCATCGATCAGCGCCTGCGTTCCCTCTCCCGTTGCAACATTTCCGCCGATAAGGGGAAGATCGGGATATGCATCCTTTATCATCCTGGCGCAGTTTAATACGTTTTCCGAATGTCCGTGAGCACTGTCAAGTACCACCACATCGACCTTGGCATTAACAAGTGCCTCAACCCTTTCGAGAACGTTCGCCGTAATGCCGACTCCGGCACCGCACAGCAGCCTGCCCTGGTCGTCCTTGGCGGAATTGGGATATTTTATCTGCTTCTCTATATCCTTGATCGTGATCAGGCCCTTGAGGTTAAAGTTATCATCCACGATCGGAAGTTTTTCTTTTCTCGCCTTGGCGAGGATCTTCTTGGCCTCCTCGAGCGTAGTACCTTCCCTGGCTGTAACAAGGTTCTCGCTCGTCATGCAGTCCCTGATCTTCTGCGAAAAGTCTGTCTCGAACTTGAGGTCTCGGTTCGTTATGATACCGACGAGCTTGCCGCCCTCAGTGATCGGAACACCGGAAATACGGTATTTTGCCATCAGATCATCTGCATCCTGCAATGTATGTTCGGGAGATAATGAGAACGGGTCTGTGATGACACCGTTTTCGGAACGTTTAACCTTATCAACCTCGTCCGCCTGTTCTTCTATGGACATGTTCTTGTGAATGATACCGATGCCGCCCTGCCGTGCCATCGCTATGGCCATGCGGTGCTCCGTTACCGTATCCATACCTGCGCTCATCATCGGGATATTGAGCCTGATATCATGCGTCAGATACGTCGTCACATCCACCTGATTGCCGATCACGTTTGAATAACCGGGTATCAGCAGTACGTCATCAAAGGTTATGCCTTCCGAAATGATCTGTCCCATTCTTGCCCTCCTTATTTTCTAGATCTCTATGACTTTTCTGGGGAATACTGTCCTGATCGCGCCGAGCATCTCATCATTCGGCTCGATGTTCACCAGAACACATCCCTCACCTTCCGCTTCATATACTATCGTATAGACAACCGCATCCTCCATCCCGGAGGTATAGTCGAGAACCTTGAGATTTCTCGCCCTGTAAGAATCAAGCTCATGCGAGGTACTCCTCGCCATGAAATCCATTCTGTTAAGGTCTACCGTATATGCATGCTTACGCTTCTCCCGCGACATGATCTTGTCGATCGATATCTCCTTGTCCAGGTACAGGTACTCATATTCAAGGTCAAAATTCGGCAATACAAAATAAGCCACCAATGCAAATGCAATGGTGCCCACCAGAAATACTCCTCCGCCGACAAACGACATCAAAAAGCACGCAACGGCAAGTCCGTACAGACCCACCCGCGCCACAGGCAGCAGCGGATTCTTCTTTTTTGCAACCATCACTTCAACATAAGTATCATTCATATCACATCTCCCAAAAGTGTCAAAAGGGACGGTTCTTTTTGACACCTTTTCATGCCGGTCCGTATTTATATAATCATAATATCTTCATTTACGATAAGCAATAGACAAATTTACCTATCATTCATTCAATAATCCGAAGAGTTTTGTCATCATTTGTTCTGTCTACTAAATACAGCCCTCCGGGCACGAGCGGCTGTCCGTTTTCGGTAAGTTCGGCCGTTTCCGTCCAGTCTCCGGTGTAGGCATCGGGGGCGTTTTTAAACACATAAACATATTCATCCACGGACTCCATGATAAACCCGTTAAGTCTCCCGGGCTCTACCGCCGGAACATTCACGATCCTGTTGATCGGCTGAGGTGTTGCCGTATATTCGATAAACTGGGTCGTCTCGTCAAATTCATCAGCCACGGCAGTGATCTTTGCCGTACCGTCATGCGGCAGGTTGAGCGCGGCAATTCCCGAATCATCCCACTCATCCTTTGCACTTTGCGCCATTTCGCCATACTCTGATTCATACACGGCATCGTAATTCGACGGTTTCAGGTACGTCCTCATATCTGCATAAGGCAGAAGTACTATGAAAATGACAGTTGAAACATACAGCAGTATAACCTGTCGGGACAGCCCGGCATCGCTTTTTACGCACACTCTGATCAACAGGCAGACATATAACATGAACGCTCCGCCAAGATACTGCATGATATACCTGTCAAATTCCATCAGTCCGTGTGCTTCCCATTCGTCAAACACGAACAGATACATGGACAGATGCGCCAGACAGAACAACAGAAGCCCTGCAAGGGTCAGAACGGTTAGAAAGGTGACAAAGGGGACGGTTCTTTTTGACAACTTTTTATTGGCGTTGCTATCAGAATTACCCGCATTGTCTGTACTGCCGACGCCTTCAGCGCCAGTCCCATCACAAAAGTTGTCAAAAAGAACCGTCCCCTTTGTCATCGCGGTCGCAATTATAAACAGCACGAGCACAAACGCCGTAACACCTATTCTATTTCTCGTTAGCGGATACGTAAAGAAATGTACGATATAGTTTATGACAACCTCACCCGTGTATTCCGGAAAACTGAAGCCTCCTCCGGTCATCCCGCTCCTGACGCGGTTTGACAGATAACCGTTATTCCACGAATAATGCAGGAACAGCTGCCATGAAAAATATGATCCGAGCGTTATTGCGGCGATAATCGCAGTTCTTATCCAGATACCAATGGTGCTTCCATCATGCCTGGTTGTTGAGGTCTTCGTAAGCTTCAACTCCCATATCGTCAAAAAAACGATCGCAAATATACAAAGCACTATACCACTCGTCTTGATAAGCGCCAGAAAAGCAAGCGAGAGTGCGATCGCAACCAGCCGGAACATTTCATCCCGGGTGATGTCCATGAAGGTCGGCTGCCTGAGATCATCAGAGGCATTCTCGCGACCCCGATACAGGAAAATATAATAAAGGGCATATCCGAAAGTAAGTGCCACAAACAGATCTACACCGAGCCTGTAATAAAACTGGGCCGTTAGACTATGTGGAAAGATCACATACAATACGGTTGCAGCAACCTGCACAGGAGTTATCCGTAATTTTGATCCCGTACCCATTGCTGAATGATCGTTAATCGCCCCATCGGAAACAGTTGTCGTACGATACGTTTCTGACAATACCGGAAGCAGCAGAACATAGATCAGGCATACATTTGTCCGGAACATCGAAGACTCTGAGAAAACACTTCGCCCAAACATGGCAATATACTGTACGATCTGTATGATCGGCGTGTAATCCTTGTAGTTGACGGAGCAGTTCTCATAAAGGCGGGGAAGCTTATCGATGGAGAAAATATTCTTCGTATAGAGAGCCCAGTATGACAGATCGTCAAAGAAGAATACATGGCGTGAATACATCAGTACACAAAGTATCGCGCAGATGATGACAGGTATGATCAGTTCAGGGCGAACGACCAGACATTTTATCCCGGCCGGTTTCCCACGGCGTTTAGCAAATACACCCAGACAGACTGCTATGACAATGCCAAAACATATCCATACAGCAACATTAAGTGGGAGAACGAGCGAAAAGGCATAAACGATCAGGGTAACTGCAAATACAGCCACCGGGACAGTTTCGGCCAGTGTTTTGTCGAATATGATACATGCGGCAATTGCTGCGATAAGAACAAGTAAGATCGCTGTCATCTTCAATCCCCGTATTTCAAGCAGATTCTATTTCGTTCATTCTGATAGCATATTCGCGAAATCTGGGAAGGATCAACCCGATATATCCGTATTTTGAAACATCGACAAGTCCTTTTCTGATCAGTTTCTCCCTATATGACGAAAAGAGGCTTGAACTCATATCGAGCGTTTCCCTCAGATCACGGATCCTGACATATTCATCGGCTCCGCATATAGCGAGCACAACATTTTTGTCTGTATCAGTCATCTCGTGCCATATCTTATCATATACATAATCGGCAAGATACTGATCATATTCCGTCATAAGTTTTTCAAGTTCGATCTTCTTATGCTGCCATCTGATATAACCCAGCACCTGAAAAGCAAAAGGATATCCTTTTGTCAGTTTTGCCATCTTCACCGATTCCGAATCTGCAATATTAAACAAATTCTCATATGATCGGGCAATATTTGACAGATTTAACGGTTCAAGAATGATCTTCGGCGCTCTGTACAAAAATGTCAGTGTCTTCTCATTCTGAAGATTATAAAGATTATCGTACAGACCGGTCATTAACAGGAATACCGGATGATCATTTCTGATGAATATCTGAAATGAATGAGCAAAATTCCTGATATAACTGTTATTGACCGCCTCATCAACAGATACCAGCAGTCTTTTTTGGTGTTTTCCAAGTACTTCCAGCATCTTTTCCACAGCGACCTCGCTTGTGATACCCGGATTCACCGCCTCAAATGACACCCCGGATCCACCGAATGAAATATTTATCTTTGCTTTTACAAAAAGCGGTTTGACCTTTTCAATGTTATACAGTTTAGCTGCCAGCGACTCCATAAGATCACTTTCCGGATTCAGTTCAACCGTGACCCAGTCATCATACTCACGTAATCTTTTGGATATCTCAGACAGCATTACCGTTTTTCCCGAACCTCTTACACCGGTGATCATATAGGTATTTGAACTCGGTCTTTCAGACAAAAAATCTCCAAGTATCCTATCCCTTTGAGCCGGTCTGGAGATAAACTGGTTTGGAAGTGCACCAAACGACAATGTAAACGGATTATTCATATCTACACCTTATATCATAAAAATTGTATCACCTATAACCAACTATAACTGACTATAACTTTATTGTCAAGCTATAACCCGCTATAACTTACTATAACTTACTATAACTTTTTCAATAAAAAGATCGTTCTATTGGATCAAAAATCTCAGGAATTCGACCGCATGGTCGATGCGAAGCGAATTGGCGGCAATGGTGAAAACAGGCCTGTCATCCTCTGTTTCGGCTACCGGATAGGCACCGCTGTCGCCCATATTGTTCAGATATGCGCAGTTATCGAGATATATGCCTGCACAGTACGGAGTCAGATCCTCATCTTCATAATCTTCAATCTCATCCGCTGCCGGATCAAAATAATAGAATTCATAATCCCTGTCCTTCAGCTCATCGAGAAGATCCTTCGGGAGTATTTCGTCAAAATCTGCATAACCGCCGCAGTTTGCCGGGCCTTCGATTATCTTCTTCGGACCTATGACCACATCAAGGGCCTGTGCCGCGTAATTGGCAACGATCCTCTGCTGGTAAGCAAGCATCGTAGTATCATAGTTATCAACGGAAAGTGTTGTATCCATACCGATCGTCAGATGTTCCTTCGTAAGGTCGATTCCCGCGGCTTCCACAAAATCATCGTAAAGCGTGTTAGAATTATCGGCCCCGAAATATGTGTTGATCATCTCCACATAGAGATATGTCGGCTTAGAATTCTCTATGTAATCCCGTATAAACGTGGTCAGGGCAACAGCCGCGATTACGCTGCAGATTATCCACCACTTGTAGTAATCCCATATAAACCGTACCTTATCCTTTCCGGACAGATCCGAGAACTTCGTCTTCTCCTCCCCGGTATGCTCCATGATAAGGGTTGCGAGCTCATCCGACTTTGCGGCGTTGTCGTTATTTATCTTATTCTCATCTAAACTTATTTTCATATCCCGTTGACTTCGAACGTATGTTCGTATATAATGTATTCAGGCATTACCAAAACGGTAAGCGGTTCGCCTTTCGCCGGATGAATCATCCGAGAACTCCCACTAAAAGGAGGTATTCGTATGGGAAATCTTAAGAAAGGTCATTATCGAGTAGTTCTATGCTCTTATGGACAGTTCTTGGTTCGCTGGCATCCATTGTCGGGGTAATCCTGACAATAACGTTCAGAATCAGGGACAGAAGTAATCATAAAACGAAAGAAAGCAACCGCCCGACCAAGGAATAGGTTGCTTTCTTTGTAACCAAAACCCAAGGCGAACCGTTTGCTTCACGGTAATGCCTTTCTGAATATTATGATAACGATTAATGGTGTGATTGTCAATAAAAATCACCCGACTGCTCTTGTGATAACCTCACACATATGATCGAGCATCGCATCCGTCATGCCGGGATATACACCGACCCAGAACGACCGGTTCATGATCTCATCTGTATTGGTCAGGTTGCCGACAACACGATAACCTCTGCCCGAGAATCGAAGTTCGTCAAAGCACGGATGTTTGGTAAGATTTCCCGCAAAAAGAGCCCTCGTCTGTACGCCTGCTGCCTCAATCTTTTCCACAACCGTCTTACGGTCAACTCCTTCGCGGCATGTCAACATGAACCCGAACCAGCTCGGATCCGAATGCTCCGATGCCACCGGAAGGATCAGCCGGTCCTCAATGTCAAATCCCAGATCCGATGCCGCAGCCTGCAATCCTTCACGCAAACGGGCAAAGTTCTTCTTACGTTTTTCGACAAACGACGGGAACTTTGCAAGCTGGGCACACCCTACCGCCGCCTGCATATCCGTCGCTTTCAGATTATATCCGAAATGCGAATATACATACTTGTGGTCGTATCCGAACGGTAGCTGCCCGTACTGTCCGTCAAAACGATGTCCGCACAGGTTATCCCTCCCGGACGGGCACACGCAGTCCCTGCCCCAGTCGCGAAGGCTCCTGACTATCCTGTTAAGCAGCGGATCATCGGTATAGACCGCACCGCCCTCACCCATCGTCATGTGATGGGGCGGGTAAAAACTTGACGTCCCGATATCACCTACAGTTCCCGTAAGGTGCCAGCCGTCCTCCATCTCATAACGACTGCCGAGTGCATCACAGTTGTCCTCTATCAGCCACAGTTCATGCTTATCACAAAATGCCTTTACAGCCCTCAGATCAAACGGATTGCCAAGCGTATGCGCGATCATCACGGCTTTTGTCTTATCGGACAGAGCGTCCTCAAGTTTAGTTACATCAATATTGTATTCCGGGATCGTCACATCCACGAACACCGGCACAGTCCCATACTGAATGACGGGAGCTACCGTTGTCGGGAAGCCCGCTGCAACGGTTATGATCTCATCACCCGGACGAACTCTTCTGTCCCTACCGTTTACATCCTCAAGAAGTGGTGACGTGAGCGCCATAAATGCCAGAAGGTTTGCGCTCGAACCGGAGTTTACGAGCGAGCAGAACCTGATCCCGAGGTATGATGAGAATGATCTTTCAAACTCCTCAGTATACCTTCCGGATGTCAGCCAGAACTCGAGTGCCGAATCAACGAGGTTCGTCATCTCCTGTCTGTCATACACACGCGAAGCATATGAAATACGATCTCCCGGAGTAAAATCAGACTTTACATTATGATATTTATCGCAATACTCTCCAACCTCGCTTAGTATATGAGCTCTTGCTTCTTCTTCATTCATGTTCTCAAACATAATCTTCACCTTGTCCTCCCGGAATATCCGCTCCCGGAGATTCTGATCCTTGCTAAATCGCTACAACAACTGTCCCCGTACAAATTCAACAGTCCTTGCCGCACCGTCCCGAAAGCTTACCGAGGGTTCAAAACCCGTATCCTCCTTAAGCTTTGATATATCCGCACACAGATACATCACCTGTTTATCCGAGTACGGTACCTCGCCGAACCCGAGCGGAAGCATCGGGTCTATCAGATCCCTTATAACCTCTACATATTCACGAAGCGGCCTGGCACTCCCCGATCCGATCGGATAAATGCATCCGTCCTTCCCGTGCTGTGCCAGCAAAAGCATCGCAGATGCCGCATCATCAGCATACAGGTAATCCCACATCTGTTCACCCGGTGTAAGAGCAGGCTTAATACCTGCAAGTAATTTGGAGATAAGCGACATAACCATAGTGTTTTCGCCGTCATACGGCCCGTAGATGCTTAGTATACGCGGCCATATATGGCGTATTCCGAGTTCACGGCACAGATCACGAGTAAGTCCTGACGCACGAAGCTTCGCCCTTCCGTACTCATTTTCGGGGTTACACGGAGTATCCGCCGTAAGCACTTCGGAAACCCTTCCGTACTCTGCCTGGGATCCCGCTCCCACAAACACACTGCATCCAAGCCTTGAGGCAAGCCTTACCGCATCAACGGCATACCCGGCATTCTTTTCCTGTAAAACCGCATCATTCCTGCAATCGCCGAACGTTCCGCCCCATGCAAGATGAAAAAAAGCATCACAGCGGTCAGCCTCAGCGGATAATCCGAGATCCCGGTCCGAAACTGCCGCCATATCCGCCAGTCCGCATTTAATAACCCGAATAAGCGAATGCGAGGGTATCCTGTCCAGCCGCGAACTTGCGGGATTTACCAGGAGAACTGTCTCGATCCCGCTTTCTATGCACTTTCTGATAAGCGCCATTCCGATCGTACCGGTAGCGCCGGTAATAACAACTCTTTTCAACGACTGACCCCGGTTCTGCTCCTAGTCTTCCCGAAGTTCCTCTATGAGTGCATACAATGCCTTCATGGAATTGAAATTCTTCGGTATGATCGATGTTGCAGGTATCTCAACATCAAATTCCTCATTAACGGAAGCTATGATCTGCAGGATGTCAAAAGACGTCAGCACCCCGTCATCGATCAGGGTCTCACAGTTCTCGAAATCCACATCATCTCTTACATCCTGTAACAGTTCCAGTAATTCATCCATCTATCTGTCCTCCAACAATACTCCGGCGATATATTCCGTCACCGGCCCGCTGTATTCATCCTCCAGATGCTCCCAGTCATAAAAGCAGCTGTCGGGGAATCTCCGGTGGCGCTCCGGGTCATCTTCCGTATTATAATACACGAAACCTCTGTCAGATACAAACCTGCCTATATACTCATCGGCAATATCGCTGTAATCGCGAAAATCCCCATACCTGTCATAATAATCGGACCTGTGCGGAGCCAGTATCACATAGAAGTTTATCCCGTTGTTGCGGCAATATGTACATAACTGAGCCAGCTGCCTTATCTTGGCAGGGTCTATAAGCCCTTCTGGGATCGGCAGTTTGGAAAGTTCAGCAAGATCGGCGTCAAGCTCGCGGATATCCTCCTCGTCAAGGTCTCCCGGTGCGGTCTCGTATACCCTCTCATTTAGGTCAAATGCGATTCCGGAGCCAAGCCTTTCACCGCGAAGGAGCCTTCCCACACGTTTTGTCAGATTGTTCCTCACGCTCTCGATCCCATGTACCGTTCCGTTCTCCCACGGTATCCATATGTTTACAGACTTTTCGGTTCTTACCGTATCTGCCGCAAATGATATCGCAAGATTACGCTTCAGGGCATTCATGAACCGTACATGGAACGGGCTCTTCGAGTTTACAACCCTTTCAAAAACAAGATCTATGCCGGAATAACTGTCCGAATTGAACGTATCATAGGTTATAAAAAGTATCACGTTTTCCAGCCTGTGGTGGGAACTCGCAAGTTCCACGTTCATTATCGATCCAGACAGCCCCTGGGACGGCGTGCACATGTTATATGCGTCAGTTCCCGTAAGGGACGAGAGCAGATCGGCATCATATATACCGCCGACACTGCTTCCGACAAATACCGTATCGATATCGCTCTTATTCGAGTAATCGGTGAGCATCTTCTCGGTCACCGCCTCGTCAGGCATAAATGCGGAATCGAGTATCACCGTCAGGATCAGGAAGATCGCGACGAACAGTATGAGCTTTATTGTCCTTTTCACGTATTCAGAACGCTGCATACATAAACCCTCTGACACCGGACGATACCGTGAACGAATACAACATCAGAATGAGCAGACAGAAAAATATCGCCCACCTGGCATAAAACTTCTTGCAACTGACAGTGGTAAGCGGCGCAAAACCCCGCTCTCGCATTACACTTATTATTATCACAATGACGGTTCCGATCGCTGCCGTTATCGCCGACTGAACCGATACTATATCATCCGCAAAAAGCTGCGAGATCATATGTCCACCCTCTGCCACGTTAAACCGCGTAAACGTATTAACAAAGCACGCCAGTCCGGTCCTTACCGGCCCTATCACATCAAAATATCCCGCAAACACGATCAGCATGAATGTCCGAAATACCCGGAATACATACATCCCTCTGCTGTCATCCGGAATATGAAGTGCATGGTTTATACGCAAAAAAGCAGGCGCACAGGCATCACTTACCGCGATTATCACGCCGTTATACAGTCCCCACATCAGATAGTGTTTCTCCGGACCGTGCCAAAGTCCCACAAGCGCGAACACGATGATGTTGCTGATCCCGCCGATGACCGCGCGTCCCGCGTGATTGCCGAGGCGGGAACTGATCACCTTATTCAGCTTTGAAACCGGTTTGGTGGTTACAAACGGATAGAACACGTAATCACGCATAAAACTTCCGAGCGTGATGTGCCATCTGCGCCAGAACTGGGCTAGTGACGTGGAAAAATACGGCTGGCGGAAGTTCTCGTCCATCGTTACTCCGAACAGGCGTGATACAGCCATGCACATATCAATCCCTCCGGAAAAATCGGCATACTGCTCAACTGCAAACATAAGCGCCCCGAAGAGAAGGAAACTTCCCGGAAAAGAAGCCGAGTCGTTATTAAGCGCCGATGTCACAAAGGGCGAGAGCAGATCTGCGATGACATATTTTTTGACAGCTCCGTACAGGAAGAGATATGCCGCAAGCCTGAAGGCAGAGGCATCTGACCTGAAACTGCCGAAGAGGCCTTCACGAACATTATCGAACCTGTTAATAGGTCCCTGGACAAGCTGCGGGAACCAGCTAAGGTACAGCATGAGCTTTAACGGATCATGCTCAGCCTCATATTTTCCACCGTATACATCAACTATATAGGATACAGCCTGAAGTGTGTAAAATGAGATGCCGATCGGCAGTGCGACCGGATGTCCGATCACCGGAAACAGATATTTGGTGACAAGAAGTATTACAAGATTAAAAACAACGACCGCAGCGACATAGGACTTCCTTATCCTGCGGTTTTTTGCCTTTATTGCCTTCTTTTCCTCTGAGGTGATGCCTTCGCGCTTCCGGTACTCCTTATCCTTTTGCGCGTTTTTTGATATGATAAGACCCCCGAGCCATATGCTTACGGCCGAGGCTATAACAAACACGATCCTGGTACCGGTCAGATACAGTACATAAGCAAGCGATGCCGCAAGTCGGACCATCCACTGACGCTTCGGAACAAACCTTCCGGCCAGCTCGTGAATTATGATACAAAAAAGAACAAAGCAAAAAAATGCTACGGAATAAAAACTCACGGCCACACCTTCCACGGAGCATTGCCGTTATCCCACATTTCCTCGAGCATGTCCATCTCGCGTTTCGTGTCCATGCACTGCCAGAATCCGTCATATCTGTAGCCGACAAGATTTCCTTCACGGGCAAGCTGCATCATCGGGCCTTTTTCAAATACGGTCCTGTCGCCTTCTATATAGTCGAATACCTCAGGCTCAAGTACCATGAACCCACCGCTTACACGCGATGAATCAGCCGCCTGCTTCTCACGAAACGACGTGATCATGTCATCGCTGCTGATATCAAGCACTCCGAAGCGCTGGTCGACCGCGATCGCCGTGATCGTTGCAAGTTTACCGTGAGCTTTGTGATATGCAAGTATCTCGTTCGGATCAACGTCGGAAACCGCATCTCCATACGTGAGCATGAAGGTCTCGTCGCCAACATATTTTCTCACACGTTTGATCCGTCCGCCGGTCATCGTGTCAACACCGGTATCAACGAGAGTAACACGCCATGGCTCCGCTACATTGTTGTGCACGGTCATCCTGTTCTCATCTGAAAAATCGAACGTGACATCGCTGTTATACAGATAATAATCGGCGAACCATTCCTTGATCATGTGCTGCTTGTAACCACAGCAGATGATAAAATCATTAAATCCCCTGGCACTGTAACCCTTCATGATGTGCCACAGTATCGGTTTTTCCCCGATCTCTATCATCGGCTTGGGCTTTAAGTGGCTCTCCTCGCTGATCCTGGTCCCGTATCCGCCCGCAAGTATAACAACCTTCATGAATACTTCTCCTTATCGTGAACGCTTATCTCATCACCTATCTGGACCTCGATGAGCTTGAGCTCCGTAGTTGCCTCAACCTTATGCTTAACGCCGGCCTTCATCGTAAGAACATCGCCGGCCTTTATCTCCTGTCTTACATCATCAAGTGTCGCGATGCCGGTCCCTTCGACAACCGTCCAGACCTCATCACGAAGCTTATGCGAATGATAGTGCATCCCATGCCCCGGATTGAGCGTGACCTTGACTGTCATGCTGCCCTTGTCGACGGTTATGACCTGATAACTTCCCCAACTCTTCTCGGAAAACATTATCTGCTGGTCTATCTGATCCACAAAAGGCTTGATATAGCTCGACTGCTCCTTGTCGGATACGAGTATGCCCTGAGCGGAAGCACAGATAACGGCATTTTTGATACCCATGGCCAGCACCGGAACGTTCAGCTCATTTATAACATGAACATCCTCACATTTATCATTGAGTATCGCTTCGCCGATCGCAGGCTCCTCCATCGCCTCAGTCAGCGTATTCCAGGTCCCGAGATCCTTCCACTGTCCTGCGAATCTCATAACCTCGATCTCGGGCTCCTTCTCGACAACGGCATAGTCAAACGAGATCTTCTCAAGCGTCTCGTATCTGTCATACAGATCCTTATAATCCGTGTATCCTACAAGCTCCCGTGCCTTATCAAGTACATATGAAAGCTTATATGCAAAAACACCGCCGTTCCAGAGCGCGCCCTGAGTAATGTACGACTTCGCGGTCTCAAGGTCGGGTTTCTCCTTGAATGCCGCCACCTGCTCAAAGGTCGTCAAAGGTGTCAAAGGGGACGGTTCTTTTTGACAACTTTTCTCCTCAACTGTCTTCTCTTCTCCGGAATTTTCATCAAAAGTTGTCAAAAAGAACCGTCCCCTTTGACACCCCTGCCCTTCCGTCATTATGTATCCGTACTTCTCGCTCGGATATGTCGGCTCCATCCCCATAAGCACGAGATTGGCCGAGTCTGTCGCAGCACGGTCACAAAGATCGGACAGTGCGCGAAAATAGTCCTCCTCGACATACGGATCCACAGGACACACTACAACCGCCTCATCTGTCGGGACATTCATCACATCAGCCAGATATGCTGTTGCAAGCGCTATCGCGGGAAAAGTATCCCTCCTGCACGGTTCTATTGATATACCGACGTCTTCACCAAGCTGATTATTGATCGCCGATACCTGTGTTTTGCTGGTTGCGATCGTTATAGTGGCAGACGGATCCACAGCACGTATCATGTTATACATGCGCTGCACCATGGACTCATATGTCCCGTCGTCCTTTTTGAATATCTTGATGAACTGTTTGCTCCTTATGTCATTTGAAAGCGGCCAGAGCCTCTTGCCGGAGCCGCCTGAAAGTAAAATAATATTCATATAATTCTTCTTCTCTTAGTTCAACCCAACATCTGCTTCGCAGATGTCGCCGTGTCCCGATCGCTTCGCGATCCGGACATTTATCGTTCAGCCCTCATCGGATTATTCAGAAAATCCTCATATGCAAGCCTTATCCCGTCCTCAAGTTCCGTCTTGTATGTCCATCCAAGCTTTGCAGCTTTTGATACATCAAGGAGTTTTCTCGGGGTACCGTTTGGCATAGATGGATCCCATTTGATCTCGCCGGTGTATCCTATGACCTTCGCAACAAGTTCTGTAAGATCCTTGATCGTGATCTCCTTCCCCGTTCCGGCGTTCACGGTCTCATTACCGCTGTAATTGTTCATCAGGAACACACAGAGATTTGCAAGATCATCCACATACAGGAATTCACGAAGCGGTGAACCGTCTCCCCAGCACGTAACCTCCGAAAGGCCCTGTTCCTTGGCCTCATGGAAACGCCTGATAAGCGCAGGCAGTACATGAGAATGCCTCGGATGATAATTATCGTTAGGTCCGTAAAGGTTTGTCGGCATAACGCTTATGTAATCGGTCCCGTACTGTCTGTTCAAAAACTCACAATACTTCAGTCCCGATATCTTGGCCAATGCGTATGCTTCGTTCGTCTTTTCAAGCTCACTCGTGAGCAGACATGACTCCTTCATCGGCTGAGGAGCCATTCTGGGATATATGCATGAACTGCCGAGAAACTCAAGCTTCTTACATCCATTCTGCCACGCCGAATGTATGACATTCATCTCGAGTATCATATTCTCATACATGAAATCGGCAAGCGCCTCGTTGTTAGCCGCGATCCCGCCGACCTTGGCTGCCGCCAGGAACACGTACTCGGGCTTTTCCTGTTCAAAAAATGCCTGCACCGCCGCCTGGTCGCACAGATCAAGTTCCTTATGCGTCCTGGTCACGATGTTCGTATATCCCTGCCGTTCAAGTTCCCTTACTATGGCAGAACCAACCATCCCGCGATGGCCGGCAACATAAATCTTAGCTGTCTTTTCCATAAATACTTTGTCCTTATCAAAATGAACCACTAACCCCGTCCCCTAGGTCCATTTACTTTACTACTCCTTTTTCGAGGTATTCTTCGAGGTTCATCCTGATATGCTCCTCGGCACGCTCTACAGCAACCTTGGCCATATCATGATCTACCATTATCTTCACGAGTTCCTCGAATGTGGTCTTCTGCGGATTCCAGCCAAGCTTCTTCTTCGCCTTTGAAGGATCGCCGAAGAGATTGACAACATCAGTCGGTCTGTAGAAATCGGGGGATACCTCAACTATCACCTTGCCGGTGGCCTTGTCGATACCCTTCTCATCCATGCCCTCGCCTGTAAACTCAAGGTCTATCCCCGCATATTTGAATGCGAGCAGGCAGAACTCACGAACAGAATGCTGCGCACCCGATGCTATTACGAAATCATCAGGCTTGTCCTGCTGGAGGATCAGCCACATACATTCAACGTAATCCTTCGCATAACCCCAGTCACGAAGCGATGACATATTCCCGAGATACAGCTTGTCCTGTTTGCCCTGGGCGATACGTGCCGCCGCAAGCGTGATCTTACGCGTTACAAACGTCTCTCCGCGGCGCTCCGATTCATGGTTAAAAAGTATCCCGCTGCAGCAGAACATGTTGTAGGCCTCACGATACTCCTTCACGATCCAGTAACCGTACTGCTTGGCAACAGCGTAGGGACTGTACGGATGGAACGGGGTCTCCTCGTTCTGGGGGACCTCCTCAACCTTGCCATATAACTCAGATGTTGAAGCCTGATATATCCTGCATGTATCGGCAAGTCCGCAGTTCCTGACTGCCTCAAGAACACGCAGAACTCCGGTCGCGTCAATATTGGCGGTAAACTCCGGTGCATCAAAACTTACCTGTACATGGGACTGTGCTGCTAGGTTATATATCTCATCCGGTCTTACAGAACCGACTACCGCAACTATACTCATGGAGTCACTCAGATCACCGTACCTCAAATGGAAATGCGGCTTGCCCTCAAGATGCGCTATACGCTCCCTGAAATCGACCGATGACCTTCTGATCATCCCATATACTTCATAGCCCTTATCAAGCAGAAACTCCGCCAGATACGAGCCGTCCTGACCGGTCACGCCGGTTATCAACGCTTTCTTGCTCAAGTTAAATCCTCTTCTTTCTTAATGTTTTATGCCAGGTTGTCAGAAGGGACGGTTCTTTTTGACAACTTTTCCGCCGTTCTTATCGACAACCTTAAATCCTCCATAAAAAGTTGTCAAAAAGAACCGTCCCCTTTGTCACCTCCACCAATCCTACAGTTTCTTGAAATCCGATGCCGGATGCTTGCATACCGGGCATATGAAATCCTCGGGCAGGGGATCGCCCTCATAGATGTATCCGCATATCGTGCATATCCAACCTTTCTTACTCTCCTGCTGCGCGGCCGGAGCGGGCTTGATATGTGCGAAGTAATATGCATATGTGGCTGAAGCTTCGGGATTTAATACCTCACCGTCAGTCACATCCGCTATGAACAGCGTATGGGTACCAAGATCGACCGTCTGTATCACCTTCCCGGAAATATATGCGTTTACTTCGGGTGAATCAAGATATATCACATCATTTGCAGCGCGCTTGTATGTGATCCCGACAACCTTGTCGACATCCCTGCCGCTCTGAAATCCGAAGTGCTTGAACGTATCAAACTTCGCTGCCTCGGACAATATCGATATGTTGAACACACCTGTGGCCTTGACCATGTCGTGCGTATAGTTACCTTTGTTAACAGCGATCGAGATCCTGTTCGGCTCACTCGTCACCTGGATAGCGGTGTTGATTATACAACCGTTGTCCTTATCGCCTTCCTTTGCCGTCAGTACGAACAGTCCGTAGCTGAGCTTCTGCATTACCTTTGTATCCATAGATCCACCACCCTTTCCTAACCTTATATCCGTTTCCAACCGGATCATAAATCATAAAACACATTATATCATTATATATCATGCTCTTGCATTTGTCCTGCTGTTCCTTGCATCATGTTCCGCACGCCTTAGTGCAAGCTCGTGCATCCTCCGGAATATCCTGATAAAAATGCCCTTCGGCAGTATTCGGTATAATAGCTTTTCTACCCGAATAACAATTCCCGGTGATGACTTCTCCTTAATATATCCGCTCCAGGCAGAGCGTCCCAGATATTCATCAAACAGAGGACCGAACGGATGCAGATTCCCCTTATGCCACGGAAACTCGCCAAGCCACCTGTAACAATGGTATATGACCGCGTCCCGACGTGCCTCCTCAATCTCATCCGCACTGTAGTATCCCCTATCTCCATATACTGAAAAATACTCGGATACGGTATATCTTGCATGCAACGGCTGAAAATTATACACAGGCGGCAGAGTGCATACATCACCTGAGCATACTATGTTCAGAAAATCCTGATCACCTATGTAACTGCTCCTGACCTTTGTGATATGATCAACTATCCTGTCACAGTACCTGTTCGCCCGCCACTTATCAACATCATAGAGAATGACTCCGGAATTATAATAATCCGCGTCGGGTGCCATCCCTATCATGACCTTATAATCATCCCGAAGCGACTCGATGACCATACCGATACTCCGGCCTTTCATGTCAATCTCAAGAAGCGGCATCAGACTCCCCGCAACTATCGTATCGGCATCCAGATATATGACCCTCTCTCCCACAAAGGAGGGCATCTCCTCTATCTCGGTAAAAAACAGCCTCAGATATACGGAATAAGCGCCCCTGTATGGGATCATCCCCATCTCCTTAAACCTTGCAAGAAGAGGCGATACATCTGGAAACACCATACGGGCCCCATACCTTCCGGCAACATCTGCCAGTTTATCCTTTGATCCGTCTGAAAGCCCCTCGCCAAGCACATAAATATTTATCTCGCCGGCACCGGAATTATTCTCCAGGAGCGACGTTATCGATACACCTGCGTATGGCACATATTTCTCATTGAACTGATATATAACATTGATCCTGCTCATGATCGATCATTCCTTTAATGCTTAACCGGGTCCGTAAAACCCGTCTTCAATCAGACTTTCTTCATGATCCTCACATACGAGAGATAATAATACACAACCAGCATCCCCATCACAGCCAGATAGCCGCCGGCAACCCCGATGGTCGCAAACATCCTGACGCACACAAACAGCACCGCCACCCCGGTGATAAGCGCCGCGATATAGCCCGCAAGTATTACCTTCTGTTTCCTGATTATCGTGAGCACGAAAACGAGATAAACGGTAAGGGCGAAAAATCCTCCCGCAAACTGCAAAATAACAAGTTCCGCTCGGTATCCTGCCAGATCGGTGTGGAACAAAAATGACAAAACCGAAATGCCTATCGCAAAAGCACCTGATGCACATATAAGCGTGACAGCTATGATGATACCGATCTGTCTGCCAACACGATGCCTGAATGCGGCAAGCTCACCATTCCTGTAATCTTCGGTAAGTGCTACGACTGTAGGCTGATATATGAACTGGTTCAGAACACTTATGACGAGCATAGGCATGGCAACAAAACCGTAGCAAGCCTGCACCTCATCATCCAGATATCTGTCTATGGCAAACTTGGGGATATTGAAGATGAATATCGCACAGAATTCTCCCACAAAAAGCGGAAAGACCTGCCTGCACAGATCCGTCAGCTTCCCTGCCGAATCAAATTCCGACGACGGACCGTTCGCACTTTCTAAACCTCGCAGTTTGTTTCCGGCCATTCTGAAATATATGACCCAGAAGACAAAGACTGCAAGCCCAGCAACAGCAGCAAAGCAAAGGGACCGGATCATATCATGCGACGCTACCATGCAGGCCGTAAACACGATGATCATCACGATCCATCTCGTACAGAACATCCGCGCACCTGCATACAGCAGGTCAACGGATTGAAAATGACCCCACATGCAGTTCTCAAATACCTCTACGAGATATATGAGAGCGATAAGGACTATACAGTAAGCCTTCTCGCCGGAATATCCCCGTGCCATGATCACACCCACCAGAGATAAAAGCATGAGAAGCGATGTTGCAAACCGCAGCCGCATGTATGTACCGAACGAATACTGTGCACTTATATCCGAGGCCTGAAATATCCTGACACCGAATACACCTATGGTCATCAGTACATTACCGATCGCAAATGCCAGCGACAGTATTCCCGCATCAGATAGCAGTCCGAAGCGCGTCACTATCATTGACATGACAACCGCCTCGGCGGCATTTATGATCCCGGCTGTAGTATTCCACAGGTAATCCCTGCGCTTTGATGAGACCATTTATCCGTACCTCTTCACACCAGTTCACATTTCCAGACACCTATGTCGGTATCGGAGAAAACTTCCTTGAGCCTTTTGTGAAGTTCCTCTCTAGTAACCCCTCGTGCCAACACCACCTGCAGGAAGCCACCGCCTCCGGCACCGCATACCATCCTGCCGGCAAGCAGGTCATCACAGCTGTCAAAAATCTGATCGATCAGCGTGTTCGTAGACCCCGCATCTATCATCTTGCTAAGCTCCCAATGACGGCTAAGAAGCTCGGCAAACGCATCCACATTCCCGCGCTCAAGTTCAAACCTCATCAGCGATGCTACACGCTGTATCTCATTAAGCGCAAATACGTTATCGGGTTCATTACCGATATAACGACCAACCACATCACGGAGCAGATTCCTCGCAAGCCTTCTCTGTCCGGTATATATAAGCGTAAACCTTTCATTAAGTTCCGCAGTCGTCTCCTCATCAAGCGCCAGATGATCGACCCTGATCTCCTGCTTCAGCCCCGGCCGGGAGGAGATATATTTGATACCATCGGTAACACCGCCTATCTGATCCTGCCAACCGCCCCCGGTGGACATTATCTGTTCCATGCACAAAACCGTGGAGTATAGCAGATCCTCTGTATATGGTATACCGAGAAAATCATACAGCGCCTTAACAACGGCCGCAGCCAGTATCGAGCTTGTACCCAGGCCGCTTCCCTTGGGAACGCCGACAACTTCGGTATCTATCCATATACCGCCGCCAAGCCTGTCCAGCACAATCTCAAGATCTCCGCCGCTTTCCGGTATGACTCCGCATGCGAGAAGTGCCGCCTTCTGCAATACATACGGATCATACGGATCACCCACGGACTGAAGCTGTGTTATATCCGTAAATTCTCCGTGAACATCCATGTCACGACTGTCAAAAACAATCCTGTGCTCATCGAGCCTTTTGAGCGCAACTTTTACCGGTCGTCTACCCGAGAGGGTTACAGCCGCATTTATAACCGTCCCGCCTTTCTCATTGCAGTACGGAGGTGTATCGGACCAGCCGCCTCCGAAATTGACACGCAGCGGGAGCTCCACCTCAAGTTCATCACACCTGATCCTTGCCGACGTATTCTCCTTCAGGCCTGCCAGCGTCTCATCAAGGATCTTCGTAGACAGAACGGAAAAAGCCTTAGACACAAGCGACTCGTCACCGATCGCAGTACCGACATAATAATACAGCCGCATGGCCTCACCGAATGAAGCGCGTGAGAGCCTGCCATCAAGCCACTTCTTCTGTACCTTGGTAAGAGGAGCTGAAAGTACTGCATCCGACACAGGCTTGTGTTCATGGATAAGAGTCGCGATATCATTCATCCGCGCGATCTCCTCCATACGCCTGTTCCATGCAAGGACCGCTTCCGGATCGGCATTGGCAAATCCCGAGCGCATCGACTGTCCGTTCCCGGAAATATCACGTCCTTCCATGACTGTCTCATACAGCTTCAGAGCTGCTGCAACAGCCTCGGGGATGGTATCACACTCCTTATAAATATTCGCATTCCAGAGTGTATGCTCTTCTCCGTCACTCCACAGATTCCCTGTAAGCTTCTTATCAAAGAGCCTGTCGCCCTTGGGATTATCCTCTACTCCGAATATCCTGCACACAAACCTTCCGTTTTGCTGCTTGAGACCATGCAGTACAACTCCATCCGGTATCACTTCATCATGTATGTCTATATATGATAATACACAGTTATTTCCGACAACCGCTTTGCTGTGAACATATGAGACCTCCAGATAGCACCCGGATCCAACCGACGCTCCCGGGCTTACAACACTGTTGTATCCGCTTGAAACATCCATGGAACAGTTCACGCGGTTACTCCATCCGAGCTCACTATAGCCTTCCACCTCACTGTTCATGAGGTGCAGTATCTCCCCGGTCGTCCCGAAATGTATGAACTTGGCTGGTGCCAGGCGAAGCAGTTTCATACGATATGGGCGCAGAACATTCCAGAGCGCCTCTCTTGCCTCCTTCAGTTCCTGACAGTACTCTCCCTCCGGAGCCTGTTCGTAAAACTCCTCAAGTGTCGAATCCTCCGCCATCGGATACTGAAAGTCTCCATACAACGACAGTCTCACCTTGTCATTTACGTACACCTTATACCTGTCGGGATCATACATGCCATCCCGGCAGATAAGTGAATACAGGCTGTCAAGCACATCTACTCCGAGCATTACCGCACCGGTATCAATATCAACATCCCCCGCGGAATTGACGGCTCCTACAAGCCTGAGCACCGGCTCCTTCTGTTTATGGAGAAAAGCTGCTACATTTCCGTTCCTGCCCTTCAGGAACACTCCGTGATCACTCCCGGTACTAACGTTTTCCTTGAAGCTTATCGCTGCCGCTCCCGATCCCGACCAGTCGATCAGAAGGGGATTAAACAGGAGCAGAACATCACCTGCAAGAAGGAGCATTCCCTCCCTGATACGCGACGGAACAGAGCTCATTGCAATAATAAACTCGTCAAAGAGTGTACTGCTGTGTCCATCCGGCAGACAGTGCGGTACGGGAGAAAAAAGCTTCCCGAGTGCCGAATACTGCGGAACACGCTTACTGTCTCCTCCACTGTGGATCACGAGAATACGAAGTCCCTTAAAACTATCCTCTCGCTCACGGATGTACTTTAATACCGACAGCGTGGCTCCGCCGCTCCCAACACGCCTGCCACCTTCATCAGGTATTACAGCAAACTTCGTCCTTGATGGAAGCCGGTCCTTCCGGCAGTCAAGCTGTGCCTCGAATGAACGCGCCTGATGCTCATTTGATGCCGTAAGTATCACGTAATCCCAGACAGGAAAGGAGTCCACCTTAAGACTCCTCTGATAATCACTCCAGGAATCACTATATGATTGTGCAAGATATAAACTCTTCTTCATAAACCATATTCCCTAACATATTCACTAAAATACGGGAGTGCCAGCGAAATATATCCCTGTCTCGCTATTATTATCCCTCGTTTGATAAGTCTGTCCCTATATGTGGAGTAATTGGCCGGTTTTTCCATATTCTGTAATATCTCATCACGCTTATATTCATCCTTATCAAGTATAAGCCTGATCATTGCACGGTCTTCTCCGGACAATTCCTCCCATATTTTCTCATAAGCATACGAGTACAGTTCTGATTTCAGATCATCCGTTATACTTATAACTGTATCATATTTTCCTTTATCAAAAAACAGGATACCAAGTTCCTGAAATGCATATGGATATCCCTTGGTGATTTGTGCCAACTGTCTGGCAAGGTTTACATCAATATCCAGTTTCTTCCTGTACATTTCTGACATTCTGATCTGGTTTAACGGCGCTGTTCTGATCGTTGTTGCGCGTCTGAAGAACGTAAGATTCCTGACATTAACCAGTTGCTCCATATTCTCATACAATCCGGTACAAACAAGATATATTGAATATCCGGCTCTTAACCACATACCAAACTCAGCAGCAAACACTATCATCTCTTCGGATTTTGATACTTCATCTACCCCTACAAGGATTTTCTTACCCTTTTGCGTGGCGATCCTAAGCATTTCATCCAATTCCACACCTATATCTGTCCCCAGAACATTGGCAGACAAACTGAGGCTCCTGCTCTTGAATTTATCCCTGATGAAGCTCTCCTTGTACAAAAAAGAGGCAAGTTGTCTTACCATATCCCTTGCCGGGGTCAATCTGTATACCAGCCACCCGTCTTTTTTACGCTCATCCCGTTCAAACTCCTCCTCAATCTTGGCAAGTAACACAGTTTTCCCGGATCCCCGGACACCGGTTATTTTATATACAGATTCAGACGGCCTGTCATAACTGAAGTTTTCTATGATCGTCGCCGTCTGTTCCGTAGTTATATAAGTACTATCCGGTATTTTGCTGAATGTCGTTGTAAAAGGATTCTGCATACATTCACCTTCGTTTTATACTTTTCGAATTCTTTTATACTTTTTTATACCTTTTTATACTTTTCATATTATTTTATACTTCATTCAGCATATCGTCAACTTCCTGCCCTATTATATTCAGCCACTATACAGCTATACGTCTCAAAAGTCTGCTTCTTCTCATAAGCATCACAATACCTACGGACAACACAAAGGAAAGCGGGATTACCAGGAGCATCCTGACAAGATGAAGACTTTCCGGCATAAACCCGAAGACCATGTCAACGACCGACATTACAAGGTCATGTATGGCATATACACCGAGCATACACTGTGCCACTTTGGAGATTAATTCACCCCTTTTCTCAAGGCGCTCCGAAGGAATCCTGATGAACAACAGAAAAAGGGTGCATTCTATGATAAAGCACGGAACCGGAAAATACAGAAAATACGTATTTATTCCCTCTGAAGGCACCTGTGACAGATTAACGATCTCCGTTATGATCAGGGATACTACCGAAAGTAAGACAAGGATCCTGACCGTCTTCTTTGTTATCCTGTCCCTGTTAGTATATAACAGATATCCGACAAATGTGAAACCTATATATCCAGCAAACGTCCCCACGTCTATCTTCTCGAGCATGACAGAGTAAGTATCATACTTTATCGGAATCAGCAGTAGAGTCTTTACTATGACTCCGAAAATGACAAATACTGCCACGGCATACTTCAACACAGTGTCCCCTCCGCTTCCAAATGCGGCATGGAATACCGGATACATGATATATATCGCTATGATCATGGGGATATACCATAGATGGTAATGACTGTCCCTGATATCCATAATGATCCATTTTGCCAGATCGAGAACACCGGTGACATTACCCAGATTGATCAGCACGTCAAATACAGCATAGACAGCCGACCAGAATACGTACACAAGCAGGAGATGTACCACGTTATGAGTATACAGGCGCCTGATATCCAGTTTCTGCCTTCTGAAAAACAATGTCCCGCTTATCATAAGAAACAGCGGGATATGGTATTCAAATAATGTCTTAACAAATGTATCTATATAGTTAAGGCTCATCGACTCATGCCGCATGCCATATATACAATAATGAAACGGTATCAGGCTAAAACAGGCCACAATCCTAAGCAGATCCAGACCGACATCCCTGCCGGCATCATCGCTTCTCATTTCTTCAACTTCTCCCTCCACTTACGCAGTCGAGCTTTCCTTCCCCGCTCCGGGAAATCACGATATTCTCACCCAAAACGACAGTCTTCAAATATACACCTATCATTCTATACGAGTGTAATTACAATAAAATCAACAAGCTCATCGCTTTACCATCCAGGTTCCCCGTTTCTTTGATCCTATCCTTTCGATGGAACCATCTTCTTTTAACTTCTTCATCATACTTTGAACAGACCTTCTGGACTTATTCGTTAACTCAGCCAATTCTGCCTGGGTTATTGATGGATTCTCTCGAAATTAATAGCAGTAGATACTCTCGATCATCCACCACATTGTTCCGCGCTTTAATTTGCGCTTTAATTTGCGCTTTAAATTTCACTTTATTATATGCGTAATTCAAATTCCATAATGTAAGGAAAATTATATCCATCAGTATAAATCATTTTCATTCAAATATTCCTCTCCCAGATATTCCCTTTTCAACTCGTCTATTGTATCAAACGGAAACATCTCGGAGCAGCCATCCGGAATCTCCTCCAGCATTGCTACAAATTCCCTGACGAGTCCTACGGCCTCGGCACTATGTTCTCCTATCGCCTCCGACATATGCCTGGCATGCCAAACCTGATCATATATTTCAATCTGAGAAATAATCTGTCCTACGTCAACGGAAAAATCAAGTTCATTGTCCTCATCAGCCTCTTTATAGAATGCGATCAGCATACGTAATCTACGCAGTATCGCATTTTTGTTAAGATCCATGGGTATATAAATCCTGACATTATCGTCATATTCTTCGGGTTCAACATGTGGAGGGAATTCCAATAAGTATTTATCCAGCAACCACGGTTCATTAACATATAGAGGTGTTTCATCCTTCGGTATGGGATGTGGATCTAATTTGTGTCGCACGATTATTTACATGCTCCTTTTGTATCAATCATTGAAATAACCAGTCACGCCTCAACAATATGCGGCCTTCCTTCCAGTTCCTCCTTGACATAGTCTGTTTCCATGATCTTACGTACGACACCGTCTACATCGAGTCTGTTCGTGTTATGACTCGTATAGGCCTCATCTCCCTCAGTCAGGACATTTCCTTCGATGTAATACTTATCGTAGTTAAGAGAACGGGCATCGGGGACGATCTTGAAATATCTGCCCATATCAACGGAACGGAGCCGCTCCTCTCTTGTCATAAGGGTTTCATACAGCTTCTCGCCATGCCTGGTACCGATTATCCTCTTTTCGGTTTGGCCGAACACCTTCATAACACCGTCAGCCAGGTCTCCTATCGTAGATGCATCGGCTTTCTGGATAAACAGATCTCCGGGATCCGCATGCTCAAATGCAAACGCCACCAACTCAACCGCTTCATCCAGGTTCATCAGAAAACGGGTCATATTGGGATCTGTGATTGTTATGGGGGCTTTTCGCTTTATCTGATCAATGAAAAGCGGAATTACAGATCCTCGGCTGCACATAACATTACCATAGCGGGTACAGGAAAGCACTGTTCCCGACCGGTCGTAGGCCGTCTGCGCTCTGGATTCCACAACCTTTTCCGCAACCGCCTTTGTCATTCCCATGGAATTGATCGGATACGCTGCCTTATCTGTCGAAAGAAAAACAACACGCTCCACTTTATTCTCCACGGCCGCGGATATGACATTATCCGTACCGATTATATTGGTCTTCACTGCTTCCATAGGGAAAAATTCACAACTGGGCACCTC
This sequence comes from Lachnospiraceae bacterium, assembly GCA_045117595.1. GTDB lineage: Bacteria > Bacillota > Clostridia > Lachnospirales > Lachnospiraceae > UBA2868. The sequence goes on along the minus strand of JBGUNV010000104.1, from coordinate 23,377 downwards.
CTTCAATGCCGCAGCATGAAATATGTAATTGGCTCCATATAACGCATCACGGACGGAGTCTATGTTTCGTACATCCCCGATAAAGAACTTAACCTTGGAAGAATATTGGGGATAAGAAGCCTGCAGCGTATGCCGCATCCAATCCTGTTTCTTCTCGTCACGGCTGAATATCCTTATCTCCTTAATATCAGTTGTCAGGAAATGCTTTAATACGGTGGATCCGAAACTCCCCGTTCCTCCGGTAATAACCAATGTTTTCCCATCAAATGCCTTTGAAATATGCACAGTTCTACCTCACTAATCTATCTACATGCTTTCAAAAAGCCGGACGCACAGCATCCGGCCAATAAACTATCACCCCAATATTATTTAAAAGAAACTCACGTCGCTTCCGGTTTCTTCGCGGTATTTAGCTATCCACTCCTCATTTATAATACTAGATTTTAACTCACCCTTACTAATTCTGATCAAAAGCACACCTTCATCTGCAGATATACTCTCCACAGTACATTTCTCCTTTATTGAGTGAAGTGCCTTTTCGCCGGTATCAAATAAGTGTCCTTCATCTCCATCAAATACAAGCCGAACAGGACCGGAAGTCGTTTTAAGTAATTCTCTGATCCCAACTCCTCTTGTACTAGGATCAGTTCCTATTATAAAATCACGAAGTTCAATTTGCCTTTCATCACAAGTATTCCTTATTTCATCAAGAAAATCCTCAGGAAGGGTCCCATCAGCTATGATAGCACATTTGATATCAAATTTCTCAATACAGGTCTTAACAGCCTCTGGGCCGCTATATACCGGCAGTCCGTTAAATGTATTGCCTTTAAATCCATAATAATAATCAACCACACACACCGGTTTTACAATATTTGTTCTATCCCTTGCTATTTGGTTCTGTATTATACGGGAATTCTCACCTATACCCACAATCATCATAGGAACAATAATATCATTTTCATCTCCGTTTTTAGGAGACATCATACTATCCATAATGTAACGAGGCGCAAACCGGGATATTGCCATTAATGCAAACTGAATACATGCACCCAATCCATATACAGATAGCGGCATACGTCCGACAACGAGCAACGAACCGCAAACATAAAATACGCATGTGCATATATTCACCACAACAAGTTTCTTGAAATCATTAATTCCTGCGTATCTCCATACGCCACTATATAACCTGAACAACAGAAAGAGTCCCATGCAAACTATAGTATACCAAGGTGCAAATTCCCTATACATTGCCATATACTTCAATCCGCTGACTCGAAATGACTCCGCATCAGATAAACGTATCCATATAGAAATAAAAAAAGCAAAATTTACAACCACTGCATCAAGCAGAAACAGTATTACTCGAAGAACATATCCTCTCCTGAATGCAATTCTCTTGTCTTTTGTATCCATCCTGATTACTCCTTCTGGAATCCCCTTATCATACAACTATACATGGTATTGTATCACAAGAGATATCCCTAGACAATATGACTTGGTTGGTGTATACTTCTATGAGTTAACATAAAGGGAATAAAAATAAAAGAGAGTCAGTTATGGCAATTGATTATACCAACGATCCACGATTCAAGGGAATAGAGCCTTTTACGCAGAAAGTCTGGCTGTCCAGTCCGACCATGCACGGTGATGAGCAAGACTGGGTTGACGATGCCATACGGTCAAATTGGGTAAGCACCGTTGGCAAAAATATCAACGAGGTGGAACGTATATGCGCCGAGAAGATCGGGTGCAAGTATTCTGTTGCCCTTGCTTCGGGTACGGCAGCTCTTCACCTTGCAATACGCCTGTGTGGCGAAAAGCTATATGGGCAGCCCGCCACAGGGCACGGAACACTGGAAGGACGCAAGGTGTTTGCAACCGACATGACCTTCGATGCAACCGTGAACCCCATAGCATACGAAGGCGGGGAAGCCGTATTTATTGATACCGAATATGATACATGGAACATGGATCCGGTTGCTCTGGAAAAAGCATTTGAGATCTATCCCGATGTTCGGCTGGTCGTTTTGGCGCATTTATATGGAACCCCGGGTAAGATGGACGAGATCAGGGATATATGCGAAAAGCATAACGCGCTTATCGTTGAAGATGCTGCAGAGTCATTCGGTGCATCATACAAGGGAATTCAGACCGGTATGTTTGGTACCGAATCCGTTATCAGTTTTAACGGTAACAAGATCATAACAGGTTCATCAGGCGGTATGCTTTTGACAGGAAGCCGCGAAGATGCCGACAAGGTCAGAAAGTGGAGCACTCAATCAAGAGAGAATGCGCCCTGGTATCAACATAAGGAACTCGGATACAACTATCGCATGAGTAATATAGTTGCAGGTGTTGTCAGAGGCCAGTTGCCTTATCTGGAAGAGCATATAGAAGAGAAAAAGGCTATATATTACAGATATAAGGACGGGTTGTCGGATCTGCCGGTTCAGATGAATCCCTTTGATGAGAAGAACAGCGTGCCCAACTTCTGGCTCAGCTGCATGATCATCAATGAAAAGGCAATGTGTAAGCAGACGCGCGGGGAAAAGGACAGTTCCTATATTAATGAAAAAGGCAAGAGCTGTCCTACGGAAATACTGGATGCCATCGCTGCATTTAATGCTGAGGGGCGTCCCATCTGGAAACCCATGCATATGCAGCCAATCTATATAAATCACCTGTTAATAACGCGTACAGGGGTCCACTCCGAAGGAAACGGATCATTCGACACCGGTGCGGATATATTTGAGCGCGGCCTGTGCCTTCCAAGCGATAACAAAATGACGCCCGAACAGCAGGATATCATAATAGATATTATCCACCGCTGCTTTCAATAATATATGATCATACCGGCTCGAAAAATGTATCGGACCGGGCAGGATCAAATATCTCATTAGCCCACATCACAGTCACAAGATTCTCCGCATCAGAGAGATTTATTATGTTATGGGTATACCCCGGCAACATATGAACAGCCTGTATCCTGTCTCCGCTCACTTCGAACTCAATAACCTCATCAGAGCCTATCCGTCTTTCCTGGATCAACCCGTGTCCGGAGACCACTATAAAGAATTCCCACTTGGTATTATGCCAATGTTGTCCTTTAGTCACCCCGGGTTTACTTATATTTACAGAGAATTGTCCATGATCCACCGTTTTCAACAATTCCGTGAACGATCCCCTGTCATCAACCTTCATATCAAGATCAAAGGCTACCTTATCCTTGGGCAGATAACTTAGATACATGGAGTACAGCTTTTTCTCAAATGATCCTTCCGGAATAGCCGGCATTAACAGATTGGCCGGTTGATCATGAAACCTGTACAGAAGTTCCGTAATCTCACCAAGCGTTGCCTTATGTGTTATCCTAGCTCCGCAATACTTACCATCATCGCACCATCTCGGAGTCAGTCCGTCATACTTGATCCCGTCAATAACTTCCCCCACGGAAGGGTATTCACAATGATGTTCCCTGCCTTCAAGAGCGTCAAACATCTCATCGATCAGATCATCGATAAACAACATCTCCAGTTCAACAGAAGGATCATTTACCTTGATTGGAAGATCATTTGCTATATTATTGCAGAATGTACCGACAGCACTGTTATAATTCGGTCTTACCCACTTCCCGACCAGATTGGGGAATCTGTATACCAATACTTTTGCACCGGTTTCCGCGGCATACTCAAAGAAAAGATCCTCTCCGGCTCGTTTGGAGAGGCCATATTCCGAAGTCCCAAATCTTCCGGCCAATGTGGCCTGGAGACTGCTAGAAAGCAATACCGGAGCTTTGTTATCATATTTCTTCAGATTATCCAAAAGCTGTGAGGCAAACCCATAATTACCCTTTTTGAATTCCTCCGGATCTTCCGGTCTGTTTACACCGGCAAGATTAAATACAAAATCAGCTCTCCTACAATATTTATCCAGTTCTTCAATAGTAGAATCGACATCATACTCAAATATCTCATCTATCCTAATATCTGGTCTTGTCCGATTCTTTCCATCACGTATACACTTCATATTTTCGACAAGATTACGACCAACAAATCCGGAAGCACCCGTAACCAATATGTTCATATTAATTAACTCCTTTATCGTTGGTATGAATTCTTTTTGCTGTCAGAAGATCATTCACAGAATCAACTTCTGTCCATTCATAATTGGAGATATCAGTATAATAAAGTTTAAAATCATTTTTAAATATCATCTGTACAAGAGCATTCTCATACCATTGATCATAAAATCCCTCTTCTATCATACTGTTCATCTCTTCACGCATCATAAGAGCACTATCATGATCCAGCTTTGTAACTCCGGCATATTCACCATAATAATTATCAAGATCCTTACTCATAACGAGAACCTGATCTCCAGACACCTCGGCATTATAGTCTCCATCGGTTCTGATCGAACTGTCGACAAGAACACATGGTCTTTCAACCGGTTTACACATCACATCACGCACCAGTTCATCGGACATAACAATATCGCCATCGATCAGCACTACATTATCCGCATCCAGGTCTTCTCTGGCGAACCACAGGGATGCTATCGAGTTAGTTACTTCATAGAACGGATTGTATACAAATCTAACACCTTTCACCTGTTCCTCTATAGCCCTATGCATGTGACCTGTAACAACAACAATATCGGCCCTGTCATCATATTTTTTTATCAAGCCGACCATTCTTTGTAACAATGTGACGCCCTCATCAAGTTTATACATTGATTTGGGATGCATCAATGTAAGCGGTTGCAATCTTGTACCTTTTCCAGCAACCATAAAAATATACTTCATCCTCATTTCTCCTTCCAATTATAATCCGGTTCCTGCCACATTATTAGTCCGAGTCTCTTTAGGCTATTTTCTGTCGGAAAACTAATATCAATTCCAAATTTTGCTGCTGTTTTAACAATATTCACTCCCGTCGCCTCCAATGGACTTCGCGACATATATGGATTATTACATCTATCCTTACCACAACCACCCTTACATAGTTTGCATGATCCTGCTATAAATGATATGGCTGTTGCTCTGTTATTATTGTAAAACCATTTTTCCAACTGAAGAAGAGTCTTGTGAAGCGCAATACTCGATTCCGTCCTGATACTATCAAACTGCGTTTTGTTTGTAACATCATACTCAAATGAGACAAACATTCCCTCATCATATTCTGAAAACATCCTAATATAGTTAATGTCCGGAAGATTCGGTGGACATCTCCAGTTGCGTCCATATTTACCACAATAAAAACAGTTCATCTTTATACATTCTTCAAATATAACTTCTTTCGGATCCATAAAGACAAACGAACCATCCGGGGCAATTTCATTACAAAACATCATCAAATTATTTTTAAGAACTACTTCCATTCAAATCACCTGTCTACATCAGTTAATGCATCAAGAAACTCCTTCATATATTCCTGCGCTCCTGTAGTTACTCTTAAACATTTCCCCATTGAACCTATACCGGAATATGCCTTTATAAGAATTTTCTTTTCATTTTTCATCCTGCTTACTATCACATCCGCATCAACATTTCGAGGTTTAACAAATATAAAATTACCCTCCTGAGCATTAACTTCATATCCATTTTGCTTCAATTCAGCAACAACATATTCCTTTCCTGATAACTGAATATTAATCAGATCATCAAGCATCCCGGGGGATTTGATTATTCGCTCCGCAAACAGCATGGCTACTGCATTCGTATTATGAGGTGTACATAAGTTAGAAATCATCTTGATATCTGAAGTCTGACCGACAATATATCCGAGGCGAAGTCCTCCTAATGAAAACAGTTTGGAAAACGTGCGAGTTAAAAGCACATGGTCATATTCCATAACATATTTTAGAAATGTATTATTATAAAAATACATATATGCCTCATCTATCAGAACAGTAATCTCACACTTTCTAGCCTCAGCTAATATCTCCTCAAATTCCTTATAACTATATGCATTACCTATGGGATTATTAGGATTTAAAAGTATCAGCAATTGAACATCCGGATTCAAACAGTCTATAATATCCGAAATATCTATAGTAAGATCATCCTTGTAATGAACTCCTATAAACTGACGGCCGTACATCTTTGCATATACTTCATACATTGCATATGAAGGTGTCACTCCCACAATGCGACCACCTTCAGAAGTAAAAGCCTCTATCACGTGCCTGACTGCTTCTGCCGATCCATTTGTAATGCAAATATTGTTATCATCAATACCAAGGAATCCAGCCAGGCAATCAATAAACTCCTGTGTTTCCGGATACTGTGATATAAACCCCGGTGTCACCTCTGAAAGAACAGCCCGGACAAAGTCCTCGGGAAGTCCGCCGGGATTCTCATTAAGATCCAATCTCAAATAGTCTTTCCGGTTATTTTGATATACTATCCGTTCCAGATTAATAAGATTAGGATTGATGTAAAACATTACAATATTCCTCCAACTTGTTTACTAAATAATCTACGGTCCTGACAGTCCCTTCTCCCATGAATTCCCAAGCTTCATAGCGAGCACTCATCCTTGCTGTACTATATGATGGATCATTCAAACAACTACTGATCATATTATTGAGGTCAGATATACCGTATTCGTCTAACCGCATTCCAATCTTTGGCAATACGGAAAAAGTCCACGGTTCTTCATCAATCCAGCAACAATCGTAAGCCGAATTATCAAAAACCGTATCTGCATATATAATCGGTTTATCAAATACCAATGCATACTCAAAAATAACACCCGAAAAATCCGATATCATTATGTCCGCGCGGTTTAATATATCAAAATTGTCATTATCCGTATTCCATTCAAGTTCAGGATTATCCGCGTATTTTTTACGCAATTTATCGATTAGCGCAGATTCTGAAGTATATGATTGCGGATGGGGACGAAGTACTATTTTATATCCCGTCTCAAGCAGAGCATCTATCAGATTGTAGCCAAACCTGTTAAGAAGACTGTTCGGTCCCCATGAAGGTGCAACCAGCACAGTTGTCACATCACTTTTATCCGCATATAACGAGGCAGCATCAACTTTCTTCTTTATTACATCCAGATATGGTAGACCTGTGATAAGAAGCTCCTTAGCCGGAAGATTACGTAGTCTCTCTAATTCTCTAATCTCACGTATCTGATATTCCCCAGAGAGCAGAACCGCATCGTAAAAATCCAACCCAAACATACGGTACATTGATGGGTCATTTGGTGCATGTAGAATATGTATATAATAATCCACCCATTTTGACCTTTTCCATTGAAATACATCGAGGCTGGGAGTAGTGGAAACAACAATGCAGGCTCTGATAAAATTCATTACAGAAAACGCTCTGTTACCACTCCCGATAAACTTCGACTCAATATGCTCATATTTTCTTTCCAGACCGGGATCATCTTCAGACATCGTTAAATATTTTGCATCTATGCCTCTGTGTTCTAATTCATCTATTATTGGTTCAAATATCCCCCAATATCTTTTGTGGTCTGAAAAGAAAACAATACCAACTTTTTCATCGTTATCAGCGTATGATTTGCGATGTTTCCCCCACACGACAGATTTGAGTTTCACCTTAAGTGATCTTACAGAATAAACAACTACCCCTACAAGGCAAAAGAATATCGTAAAAAGCATTCCACCCGTTCCGGGATCAATATAGAGAAGCATAAGATTATAAACCTTTCATTTATAATATTACCTATAGTATTACCAATTCCCCAAATATGTCCAATCATCCGTATTGTATACATCATCATGAACATTGTACCAATTTGCAGGGAGAAACTTTGTTCCGTTGTTTTTGGAAACATCCCACTCATCCGACACTATAATATTAACAGCTCCTTCAACTTTTTCGTGGCTATCTATTCGATTCCCCGTAAAGGGATTGACAGGATCTTTGATAACTCCATTAACTGTCAAGCATGCTGCATCGGCGTTTGTCATAAATTCATCTGAAACTGTAAACCCGGTCGAGTCAAAATCCTTAAACATAAACAATGGATAAAAATATTCACAATCTGTTCCGTCCTCCAAATAAGGGCCAAACTGATTCAAGGGTCTGCCGTGATCAGCAACAATGATTATTCTCGTATTATCATATACTCCAACATCTCGCAAATAATCAAACCAATCGCCCAACCGCGAAAGTGCAGCGATATTTGCATGATAATGAATTACCTGTATATCAGATTCCATAGGCATAGTAACGCCGTTTAATGTATACCGTTCGATCATATTATGATCATATACAGAATTGTCTACATCCAAAGCGGGTTCATATTCCGGTTCTTGGAGCATACATGGTTCATGGGTCGAAGAATTATACAGCATAAAGAACCTATTAGTGCTGCCATCATCCTCATCAACCTCGGTAATCTCCGGCAAAGCCTTCAAAACATTATATCTTTCAACAAAATACTGATTATATCCATGACTATGGCTAAGGTCAAACCGCTCCTGAACCATATCAGCCTGTGATTCTGAATCTCCTCCGTTTCTGGGCGAATTGTATAATCCAGAATCATATAATACATTGTGAAGAAACAGGGGACATATCTTTGCTATCGAAAACATAAAGAAATTTCTTTCTCTCATTTTGCTCTCATATTTCTTTATTTCATCGGGAGCTTCTCCATATTTACCGGTCATTACACAGGCTTTAATATTATCATATCCATCATAAATTGAAAGATCAGATGTCTCAGTATAGTTAACATAGGGTAGATCTGATACCATTACATCATATCCCTCGTTTGAAAACATTACCGGAAGGACTTTCAAAGCTTCATTATGCTTATCCACAAGTAATTCGCCATCTCGTTTATTCATATTCTCGGGAGAATAATCATAACCCCCGAAAGCTGCCGGAGCACCAAAATTTGTATAGCCGCCAAGAGACACAGTATTGCCATAAAATGTAAACCCGTCAAATTGTTCTTTTAATTCAGATTTCTCATTCATGATATACGGAACCATTGTTTCCATAGCCCTATCAAGCAACAGAAATACAACATTCTTTCCGTCTTGGGAAAACGTCAAAGCTACCTGTTCATTACTCTTATTCATTTCTTCTGTATCCGAAAAAGAGGAATACTCGGAATTAATCTTATATGCATTGATACTGCCCAAACAAAACATGGCGATCGCACCTGTTATTAATACCCCACTGATAAAAACATTTTTTTTCATATGGATAATTACTAACAGGACAGAAACAGCCAAAACAACAACTATATTAACCACAATCTGAAACACACCAAAATGCGGAGCCTCATCATATTGCAAAACAGCAGATACAAATCCAAGATTCTTGCCAAAAAAGAAATAATCAATGACAGATATACTACAAAGAATAATAACTATACGACTCAATATCAACCGTTCTCGAGTGTTCGAAATCCCATAATATATCCCAAACCATATAATAAACGTTCCCATGGCCAAAAGAATCGTATAAATAATATAGTATAGAGGATTTCCAAATCCCGAATAATCTATGAATTCCGCAACTGATGATGAGATCACATTTGAAGGAATCATAAGTCCTGTCAGCAATGTCAAAAAAACGCAGCCCACCCAGAAACTCACTGAAGATGGCGAAGCAACCCCCTCATCTATATCTTCAGTGATATCTGTCTCGCTTACGGGAAAGAACACCATTACAACGTTCTTGGCAAGAGAGAACATTTGATTCATAAGCCAATAAAATACGAGGCCGGCAGGTGATTTGTACAAAAGAACAAGAAAGACCACTGCTATTCCATATGATTGCAGTTTTGAACTTAAGGGTTTACCCTTAGTATATACCGCGACTGAGATCACATTAATAAGAGTCATCATTATCGGCAGAAGATTTACAGGAAAACTCCCCAGATAAAACATCGCATCGGATGCCCCAAGATCATGTATCGGGCCAAGTGAAACGCCGTTCAATAGCGGCAACTCTGACAGGAAATTATATGCTGCTATAAAAAACGGTATCTGAAGCAATAAGGATAGTGATCCTTTTAGAACATAGATCGGCTTGTAGTTGTTCTCCCTGTAATATGTCTGGAGCATCAGAAAACGTTCATCACCGGTAAAACTCTTTTTGATATGATCAATCCACGGCTTCATTGCCGCCTGTCGGGCAGATTCGGCACTTTGAAGTTTATCCGCGCGCTTGTATAGCGGAAGTGCCAAAGCGTTAACTATCAAGCTCAGTATTACGATAGTAAATGGTATACTGTATTCGCCAGGAATCCGTTGAGAACACGCACAAAAAAACACTTCAAACAAAAGTTCAAGTGGTCGAATCAAACATATGTATAATATCTTAAATATATTCACTTTTAGTTCACCATTTTTCTATAATAAAACCTTTTCCACACCCCGTGAACAAGGTTATTGATAGTTAGTACAACCGATTCAAGAGACCCCTTTCTTAAGCCCTCCTTAAAAAGAAGATAATGCCATCTGATCAATTTGATCTTACTTCCTCCCGATACTGAATCATCATGCTTTATATAATAGGCCAAACACTCCGGCAACCTGTATGCATTGCACTTTTCTATGATCTGCAACCACATAGCATAATCATTGTTTTTGCGAAGATCTGCTATCTGTATCAATCCAACCATCTCCCGATCATACATTACCGTTATAGTAGAAAAATAGCAGTAATCATACATCTTACGTTTATTCACAACCGCCGGGCCGGTGTTGATATATGGAAGCCATTTCCCGTTCAGGCAGACTCGATAATCTGTAAAAGTAAAATGGTAGTCATTATCTTTCATAAACTGTATCTGTCGCTCAAGTTTATTCAGTTCCCATGTATCATCAGAATCAAGAAAAGCGATCCATTTGCCATTTGCCTCACGCAGAGCATAATTTCGTGCTACGGCAGCTCCGGAATTCTTATCAGTACACAGTAACTTAATCCGCGAATCACTAAACGAACGAATTATTTCCAGCGAATCATCCGTAGAGCAATCATCCACTATAATCAATTCCAGATTAGTGTATGTCTGTTCAAGAACAGATTTTATAGAATTCCCAATATACACCGCCGTATTGTAAGACGGCATGATAACAGATACAAGATCATCCACTATTGCATCCCTTCTGCTAATACTGCTATTGCATTTGTGCCAGTATATTTCTGTGCCTCTTTCAAACAATTAAGCTTCATTCTCTTCCACAGTTCATTGTCACAGCTTTTCTTTATGGCATCTGCCAATGATGAACTGTTATTCTTACCAAGAATAATGCCTGTTTTCATATTGGTAATCACTTCAGAGTTATATTTCCAATCCGAAGCTATGATCGGAACTCCTGAGAATAAACCGTCGACTATTGTTCCGGCAAACCCCTCACCGTCATAGTAAGTAGGAAACAAAAGCGCATGATACTGTTTTAATACATCTATACTTTTATCCGAATCCACCTCACCCATATACCTGATATAGTCCGGAAAACTATTATTTAGACTACTAAACCATTCCTTTTGCTCCTCAGGAACGGTACCATATATATCCAAATAAAAACAGGGGTCATCCTCTTTATAATTTAGCTCTTTTACTGCGTCAACAGCAATTTCAATTCCCTTTTCCTTCATTACCCTTGAAAAGGTACACAATCTGTAAGAACCATTGCTGTATATCAATTTACTCTCATCCAACGGAGTTGTGTTTTTAAAATTGGGCAATATTACAACATTCGAATATCCCGATGCATCAAGTATCTCTTTCATATTATGTGTTTCCACATATACAGCATCGAGGGTTTTAACCATTTTACTTATAAAAGCATTACCCTTTACTAGTTGAGGCAACCATCCGCCTATAACCACGTAGAGAACTCTAATATTATATAATCTTTTGAGCAGGCTGCACAACGGTAAAATAACACGTATACCGTTAGATGCCGGCAAGATAATAATATTGTCACTCTTTTTTGCATATTTCAACATTCGAAAAAGGATACCGAATATAGCCCGTATCCCACCATACGTATCTACGCACACAATGCGATCAACTCCAAACTCCCGTTCTAATACATCCTTAATATTTCTTGTCTTTATGGTCTGCCCGTCCCGAAAAACCTTGCCGGTCGCCACATGCCCTACAATACAAGCCTTATATCCATTGGGTATATATTTTGTGTCCATATCTATAAAAACCTCTTCTTATTTCGAATATCCGACCAAACCGAAAGAATAAAGGCATTTTTTGTTGTTATCAGAATCAGCATATAAATCACGCCAGACAAAATAACCGTAACTACTACATGCTTTATACTGTTTACAAGTGTTAATTTCTTCCAAATATACCCGAGACCACCAGTCACTACTACAACTACTCCCACTCCTGCCAATATAGATGCCATATCCTTTGCCTTAACAGAAACATGTGTTTCACTTTTTGAGTAATATGCTTGAATAAGCATATTAAGGCACTCAGCAATTACTGTTGTTATTGCAGCTCCTATTATCCCGATAAGGGGGATCAGGATTAGGTTTAGGAAAACATTTACCGCGGCAGATATAATGGTCGAAGTAAGAACCCGCTTCTCTTTTTTCTGGATAATCAGAATGCAATTGGTGCATACAGATGCAAGGAGTGCAAATACAAGTGAGAAACTGAGAATCATAAGCGAAATATGTCCTCCCATATATCCATCTCCGCCTGCTATCATTATAATCTGCTTGTTAAGCATAAACACTCCCGCCGTTGTTGGTAGAAGGAATATAAGTAATGCATTTAAAATCTTTTCAATCAGTGCGTTATACTCTTGATCATCCGTATTCACAACAGATCCAAGCCTTGGAACAGTTACAATCAATGCCGCATTTATGAAATATTTGATCATATTATAGATTTTAGACGCGAAACTATACAGACCGACCTCGTTATCTCCCAGAAAGAATCCTATCATTGTTACATCCGAATTGACATAAATTGTTGTGGCAAGGGAGTTCACAAATAGTATCGAAAGAGGCACAATATACTTTCGTACCGGAAATAACCTGGGGCGTGGAAAGTCTATATACTTCCTGATGTAGAATAGATTAACTAGATTCCCCCCATACGAACCTAGTACTATTATCAGGCAATACAGAGCAGTATCAGAACTGCTCCTGACAAATACAAAAACACTAATCAGCGCCAGGATCTGGATTAATATATATCTTATGGTAATATATAAAAAATCCTCATAAACATTATTTACCCAGTCAAGCCCAAGCATTGTCATAATCATGCTAAGGCACTGTATTGCTATCAGGACCCTGTATGAAAAGATTTTGGGATTGATAAGGATCAGCAGAATAAGCGCAATATAGGCTATAGTGCATGTAAAAATATTAAAAGTAAACAAGTCCGAGGCAAGCACCGATATCTTGCCTCTATCTTCTCTTACCGCAGCCCCCTCTCTTATGGCATACACACTTATGCCAAATGCAGCAAATAACTGGAAATAGGACACAATCGACAAAGAAAACGAATATTTTCCGAATTCATCTGCCCCAAGAACCCTGGAGACATATGGAAATGTAATGAGAGGAAAAAGAATAGTCAGCGACTGACGGAATGTATTCAATACTGCATTTAATTTCAGCGATTTATTCATGTCAATTATTCCAAATCAGTCCCAACTGAAACGGAACTTGGTAAATAATTCATATTCAACCAGGAGAATAATAATTATTGTAACCGCGCCCACTGACAAATACGACTGACTGTACTGGTCAATCGAAGAAAGGATCAACCAGTAGTACAAATATCCATATACCAAAACCCATCTATCGGTAAATGAAGATTTCTTACGGTTTCTAATCTTTCCATAGTAAATATACGAAAACAGGAGTGCCACCATAATGGTAAATACATACATCCCCAACAGCCCGAAATCATGCAGCGGTCTCCTAAAAAAAGTATAAACATTACTGCTGTAAAAACCAAGATCCCGTTGCTCCAGATTCATTGAAGTTGACATATTTCCAAATCCGAGTATACTTGCTAATTTGCTAAGCCCAACAAGCGATTCCTCGCCAAATCCCTTTGCTAATACAGGCTTTCCTACATAAAGATTGAACAGTTGAATAGATGCTCCCAGATAAAGCGGCACATAGTCCATCATTTCGATCTGAGTTGACCTCCCCATCCATGAGGCAGCATAATAAAATATCGGTATTCCTATCACAAGTGCCACCAAACCTATCCGGACCATTTTTCGAGAAAAATCCCTTTTCCAATCATACTTCTGTTGCCATATTATATAATACACTATAAACATAAAACAGATAAGCTTTATTACTTCACCTCTACTTGCATTTAAGAATGACGGCACAAGTGATAAAACGGTTGTAACAATCAAACCTATAGTTCTTATTTTTGGTAACCCACTTTTCCTCACAGAAAAACTTATAATCAAAAAACTTGCAACATACCCCGACGCCTTGACCACTTTTAGAAACTGGTTCAACAGTCCTCCGGCCGCATCTCCTGTAACCCCCTCTGCTAATTCCAATGTTCTAATCTCTCTATATCGTGCCGCCAATTCCGAAAAGCCGAGAGTGTCTGTACCAACATATTGGGTCAATGTCACATAATACCATGCGCATACGAGTAGATCAAAAATTACAAATAAACTAATAAGAATAAACTGAGGTTTATCATTAGAACAATTATAATCACATGTAGTTATATCATCAGATTCACACTTTAAGAATATCTGTTTGAGTACAACTGTGACAGCACAAAACAAAAACAATCCCGAAGTAAGAATAAGAAACGAGTCAAATCTAAAAATAATACCCCATTTATCAACATATAACACAGCAAACGCTGTACTTAATATGAACATTATGCACATAGTGCATGCCGGAGACAAAATATCCTGTTCAGTTAGTGAATAAGACAACAAGAATACCAATATTTCAGCTATTAATAATATATAGATATAATTCATTTCAGCCTCACAGACTCATCATCTAGTGCATTTATGAATACCTTGCAAGAATCCAACAAGCATTTATTTGAAAAAACAGCCTTTTGATATCCTCTCCCTACACTCATATCTGTTGCTACATCCTCATGATGTAGGAATACTATACTGGGATCATAAACAATCTTCAACCCCTCGCGTTGTGCCAACGCAAACAGTATATATGACTCATAATACATAAACGTCTGATCATATAAACACTCGTCATGGCTAGATATAAATGCTTTAGAATATATATAGCATGCCCCATGGAGAACAACATTCATCATTCGATGATCTATATACTGTTTATTTAGCTTTCTTCTGCCAGAAAGACGGAATAGATATTTGATACGAAGCAGTAGTTTCAATCTGTTCTTCAAACACAAAAATCTATATTCCTTATCAAGTTCCTCCCGACTGTAATTATACAATCTTTGTGGATTCTGATGGATATTATCCCTTAATGACATTATATCCGGACCCAGAATATCAAATAATGTTTCATCGTAAATCCTGCTTATTTCCGATTCTATGTTATCGACGTTGATAAACACATCATTATTCATCACTATAATATAATCCGGCGAATGTTTCTTGGCTTCACGATACCCAATATTATTACCTTTCGCAAACCCCAGATTGTCTTCAAGCAGAATAACCTCGACTTCACTATCTTCCTTATAGTTACTCACGAGTGATGAACCGCTTCCATTAGGAGAACAATTATCTATAATTATAATCTTTTTATCCGTCACAACACGCGCCTTGATATTATCGATACAATTCTTTGTCTCTGCAAGCGCCTGATAATGCAGGACTACAAAAGCAATCATTTATAATCTGTCCTCATCCTTATTATTTCATTTCTATCTAACTTTTCATGCCCAAAATGTACACACACAGACTGGCAATACTCATCATAGTCCTCCAGGAATCGATTCAAAGTATCTCCTGTCAACTCATCAATTCCATGTAAATGTCTGTTTCGCTTTAATATTGATTCCCTGCAATCTTCGACAGAAGCATACAAATATACAACACGTACATCTTTAAGCGCGAAACGTAACCGACTGATAATGCTTTCGCATACCTCCATAGTGATACCGTAATTTATACACATAGAAATTACCCTGTGAACAATTCCTTCATCCATGTAGGTGTCTATGGGCCTATATCTGTATACAGCAGCCAGCATACTTATATTTTTTATATAATAATCAATCTCTACCGGATTATATCGAAAACTATCAATGTATATACCCCTTACACATTCCCGAATCACTCTCCTAACTCTGTATGCAAATGGTGACATTATAACAAGCGACTTAATGAATCTTTTTAACCTGTTCTGAGAACCCTCTTTAATTGTCCCCGGATGAATCTGATTAATAGCATAAGTTTTCCCGGCACCCGGGCTTCCATAAAGCTCAGTTATCATAACTTCTAACTATCTCCTCCATTTTGAGTATGGCTGATAACTGACTGGTAATACTTGTTTCTGAGCCGATCAGTTTTCGAAACGGAAATAATATTTTTACGATACATCCGATACCTTTTCGATATCGAATATTCAATCTGCAGTATGCTTTCCTGAATCCGAAATACTTCTCCAAATAATCCTGAAATGCTGTTTCATGGCGTATCGATCTGGCTCCGTCACAAATATAAAACTTCCCATCAAATCTATCCTTATAATACTCCATTATTTCATATAAAATGGCAGCGTTAACGCCTCTTTTTTCATCACCCGGCCTGGTTCTAAGTATATTAAAATCTACACATGATTTTCGATCATGTAATCTGGCATATCCCGTCATGCTCCCCGTCTCTCTATCAAAAGCTGCCAATGTAGTAATGCTATCATCTTTAGATATTTGCTCAATAAACTGTTCTTTGTTAATAATAGGCCTGTATTTAGCAGGCCATCCCGTATATGCATCTAACGTGACATCAAAAAGTTCATCTGTATAGCTATTTGCATCAATATTCTTAACTTCGTAATTTTTTATACCTTTATTAATCTCATATCGTCTTTTTGCTTTCAAGTCAGAAATATCAAAAGTGTCATCCTTTATCACATACCACCATTCAGTTATGTTACCGCAATCCCAGTCCGTTGTCCACCTAGCAAGAAACGGAGCCCCATTATCTGTTTTCTTCCAGAAGTCAGCATTATTAAGTACCCTCAAATCAGGGTTTTCATGTGAAACCGAGGTTGGAATCATTGCATGATTATAATACTTCCACCCTTTAAAGCTCACCTTTTTCTCTCCTGTATTCCATTATAAGATTCTCGGCCAACTGTTGAAGCGAATCATACTCCTCTTGCTTAACTTTCCCTGCTTTCAACAGAGCATCTCCATAATCATCTGTAGTATCCAGTTCCTCAGGACTCTCCATTCTGCAAAATATCCTTTTTAAAGTCATAAGGACAATTTTCAGATCATTTATAAAAGATATATTCTCAATATACTTCAGGTCCCATCCAATCTTGTCTTCCCAAGAAAGGGCATTTCTACCCATTACCTGAGCCAAACCTGTCAGTCCCGGTTTCGCAGTATGACGTCTTCTTTGCTCATCTGACATAAACACCATATCTTTTACAAGTTGTGGCCTAGGGCCAACAATACTCATTTCACCTTTAATGATATTGAAAACCTCTATCAATTCATCAAGACTAGTCCTCCTAAGCGCTAACCCAAAAGACTCTATTCTATCTTCATCAGGCAACATCTTTCCTCTTTCATCAGTTGTGTATGACATTGTTCTGAACTTAAGCATTTCAAAAATTGTTTCTTTCCCCGTCTTAGGATCAATCATTCCTGGACGGGGTTGCTTAAAAATGACAGGACTCCCTAGCCTAATCCTGACAAGGATAGCAATCAGAACATACAACCACCCAAATAGAATAAGGGCCATCAATGAACAAATTACATCCAATAACCGCTTTATGTATTTTTCGTAAAAACCTCGTTTTCGCTCTTTAATCATGCTATACAAACTCATCTATTCGAGAACGATCGCCCCAAGCACAGGAATATCATATCCCCTGGCAGTCATAATCTCGTTTTCTACATCAGAAAGTAACGAATGGCACACACGCTCAACAAGAATCAATCCTTCAGTATCAGATCTTACCAATAGGGAATCCTTGTTGTATACTATATCATCCGCAAAAGATGTCTCAAGTCCTTTAGACTTACATGAATTTACGAGTTCTTCCATGGTTACCAAGTACTCTTTATCATATAGCGATGTAGTAAAACATATCTTCTTTATATCTCTCCGTGCCAAAAGCAGTGAAATCGACGCCACAATCTCATTTATTTGCTGTTTGTGGTTCAGATGTCTCCGATCACTCCTAAGAAGTCGGATTATAAGCTTATCAAGCTTATTTTTCGAATAATCCACAGTAGGATAATCCAACACTCCAATAATAACCATTCCTCCGCGTTTTGACAATTCTTTCACACTGTGAAGTTTTCCCGAAATCACATAAACCGCACAAAGCAATGTAATCATAAAAAATAACCCTATAATCGCTCCTCTTACTGCGTTTTTTACAACATACTTTATTCCAAAATCACTAACGTCATCTGTCGTCTCAACACCTATAACCTTCTCATTAGACTCTGCCTTCAACAGTTCACTCACTTTATCTTCATTAATATCTCCATTAGCAAGTTTTTTCGCTATTTCAACCTGATAGTCCGTCATTGTTTTAGCATAGTTGGTAATCAAAGAATTAGCTGTATTCTTCCTAGTATCATATTCATTAAGTTCCTGGAGGAGTGTTGCATTCTTCTCTTCTTTACTACCCTCATATACCGGTTGTAGTTTATGTTTAACCGAGGTCTGATATTCACCCATTTTTGACAAAATCATCTCCTTCATAACAGACAAAAATTTCTCCAAATCTGTGTCTGATGAACAAGGAATTTCTATTATCAGATTAGTATCTTTGCAAGTTACCATTATGTACTTACGAAGGACTGCAGGATCTATTTCAGTACCCATAATGTCTGTTAAAGCATTAATAAAATCGTCACCTTTAACGTAACTGCTGTAAAACGGTTCTATAGAGCCCAACTTCGCTTTCTGTTCCTCGTCAAGTCCAATAAAGAAATGAACACAGGCATAACGCAATGTACCTCGCTCCAACTCAAGATTTTCTATTGGTTTCAACTGGTTCTCTATCTGATCGTACTGTCGATAAGCATCCGCCAAAGATTTGACACTTGCCTCAAGGCCAGAAATAGAAATCTGGGATTCATTATCATCCTCTTCAGTCTCAGACTTCATCTCATCAGCCTTCCGCCGATCATTATTGTACATAACAGTAGGCGATAATATGGCAAAAATCAGAACCCCAATAACAATCAACCGCCACCTAATCAGCGCATATAAAAACATATTTCTAATGCTTATCTCTTTAACATCAAACATAAATAAATCGCCTTCCTCTATAATCATAAAATCTCATCAACCCATTGTTTTTCAACACAGCACTAGGTCTCCATAATACGAATTCATCACTCAATTTAAAGATATTATCATTTATTTCCTATCAATACATATTCTCCTCATATCATGCCAAATATATTTTAAAGTACCCGACAATTTATTATAGTAAAATATATAACATATGCTTATTCTTTTCAACTCTGGTCTTGGATATACTTCCATCGCTTTTTTTCTGTTCTTTACTGATCTAATAAGCATTTTCGGCCTTCCAGTTTATTAGTTTTAGCAAAGATCCCCTTTATACATACTCCTTAGGTGCATAATCAGGATTCGCATCTGAATTATAATGCTTTTGGCTCTTGATCCTCTCTTTCTGAATAAACATCCGTAATAATGCAACAAATCCCGAATACACCTCAGTCATGATAATCTTATGTATGCCACTATATGTCATCCCTTTACTCTGAGTTTCGATCACTTTGCTCTCATAAGGTGCAGGTTTCACGGAAATTCGTGCATTGTAATGACCATTAACAAGACTATAATCAGAATCCAAATAGTTCTGTATAGTTTTAAACGTATGGTGCAATTCTTTCGCAATCTATTCTATAGAAATTCCTTGTTTAGCCATTCTTCTGGCTCCTTCTACTTCTTTCTATTTCTGTTCAACTGAACGCTTATATCTTAATTCGTCGCGAATAAACTTCTCTTTTCTCTATTCAAATCAGCATTAAGATATTTTTCAATAGTCTTACACGACGAACGTAGAATGAATGTTATCTCTTATGTAATCAGCCTTTTCTGCTTTTGTTCCTGTGCTAACTTTATTCTTTGGAACCGATTGAGGGCTTACGAGGATTCCGTCGTCACGTTTCCGAGAACCTAGGTTACGATCGGGTTCAGTGTAACCCGGTTGCAAGTTTCACATTTATAGTTCTTATCTCCATAAGGAACCTTTCAATTTTTCATTCAAAATGTGTTTACTAAAACCTATAATAAATAAACGGATTATACGACTCGCCTATAATATACACAATACAAAGCAGAAGCATTACGATAATAGCCAAATCATGAACTACTGCATAAGCTTTGTTTTCCAATCCATTAAACTTCTCTTCAATTTTTTCAATAATCATTCCGCTTGGGAATGAAATAAATGCCCCGAGCAGAACATAGGGTAGGTAACTAAATAATCCCATCGATGCAACTGTAACTCGGTTCTGTAGCTTAACACCATGAAACAATCTGCCAAGGAATGCTAACAATTCTTTCATTGTATATCCATCTGCCATAAATATAGCCCAGCCAAAGGATACAAGAAACATTGTGGTAATCCAACGCAAGATGATTACAAACTTATTCTCAGCCTTAAAAACCTTCTGAAGCACCAGCTTTTCAAGCACTAACAGTACCGCATAGTACCCTCCCCATACGACAAAATTCCATGCTGCTCCATGCCAAAGACCTGTCAAAATCCAGACAATACATACATTCAAAATCCACCGTACAATACCAACTCTGTTTCCTCCCAGCGTGATATAAACATAATCCCTGAAAAAAGATCCTAGAGTTATATGCCACCGTTTCCAGAACGTTGTTACTGATATACACATATATGGCTTATTAAAGTTCTCAGGAAAGCCAAAGCCAAAAATACTACCTAACCCTATCGCCATATCTGAATACCCGGAGAAATCAAAATATATCTGAAGTGTAAATGAAATAACTGCAAGCCATAGCAACTTGGTAGATAATGAGTTTAACGAATGACTCATTATTTCTGTTGCTACAAAGCCTACTTGATTCGCAATTAGCACCTTCTTGGATAATCCAGTGATAAAACGCCCTGCTCCATACTGTATCTTATCCCACGATACCCTGTTATTCTCTATCGCATCCTGCACTTCCTGATATCTTACAATAGGTCCTGCAATTAATTGTGGAAAGAACATAATATAAAGCGCGAAAAAAAGGATATTGTTCTGTCTCTCTACTCTACCTTTATATAGATCAACCACATAAGCCAAAATCTGAAAGGTGTAGAATGAAATTCCTATCGGCAATGAGATTTCAGGTATCCGAATCCAATCCGCTCCTGTTACAGCTGAAATACTCTCAATAATGAATCCTAAGTACTTAAAACTATTAACGGTAAAAGATTAATAATCAAACTTATAGTAAGAATTGTCTTATTTCCTTCCGAAACTCCCTTTGATAGTATCCATGTCATACTAACGCATCCAAGAATCAGCAATACATAAATAGGTTCTCCAGAAGCGTAGAATAAAAAAGAAAACAACAGCAATACATACTTACGAGCACTGTTGAACCTCGCCGGTATGATGAAGTATGTGATTATAAGAAGAGGTAAGAATACAAGAAGGAATGTTAGACTTGAAAAAATCACTAGTTATCTTCCTCCGCGAATGTAAAGAGATACTTGTCCGATCCCCACATGAAAGCATTTGCACTAATCAGAAGCGCATCAATATCATATTTTTCAACCAAATAATCTATAGCTATCCGTTGATAGAGTCTATAGTCAAAATAAACTGTCGTATCAAAATGTGTTGACAAGACATCGCGCATTGCACGATCATATGAATCTCCAGTAATCAAAAGATTACACCCATTTCCTTGTTCATTTCGAATTATAAAGGGAAATTCCCCATCAAGATATTCGTTGCCTAAAATATCCTTTGCTGTTCCATACATAACAACATAGTGATCTGTCGTTATATCTTTGTTTATTTGTCCATTCTCATACTCATCTTGAAGGCCGATTTTTTCGACTTTGATTTCCTTCAGCGTATTTGAATCAAGCACGCTTACATCTCTACTAATTGTATCAAATTTATAAAATAGGAATTTATCATATCCTTTATATAATTCTCCCAGCTGTGTTCCATAACTCCCAAGATACTTAAAATTGTACAAATCAGATGCATCAACCTTCTCAATAGGTTTCCTAATATCGCCCATTTCAAAATCTTCATCCATCAGATTGTAAACATCTACATAACCTCTATATGCTCCCTCATGATTCCAATGATGATCCGTTTTATAGTTTAAAACCATATAATCATCAAGATTATCATATTTCAGTTGTCTTTTTTTTACATACTCAGGGAATATGTCCTCAATTTCTCTATAATGGTCAGCGGCTATTGTTCCCAGATAATCATTGAACCACGGAGTGTCGAATGCTCTTGAAACATAATACACATATATCTTGAGATCCGGATATTTACCATGAATATATTCAATCTGATCCGCCCTTCTTTTAAGTGTATTGGAGTCTAATGGTTCACTTGAAGGACAGGCAGTAATATATCCTGTATCTTCTATAAGCGCATATTTACCAATCTGATGCAATACTAACTGATCCCCTTGTTTTTTTCGATGTAGTATTGTCCCAGCTACAGTACGCACAAAATCATCGAATGTATTTGACAATGATAGATACCCCTTTGATATAGTTTCACGTAAGGGAAATTGATCAGACAATGCCGCGTCAAAACGTTCTGCAATAGTTTTATGGTACACAATCGAATCTGTTTCAGGAGCCGAAAAAACCATATCAAATCTTGCCATAGTACGATTCTCGCTATTACCTTGTCTTACTCCGGGAATAAAATACAGTATAAAACAACTGATTAATAATACAATAATAGCAATTGTAAAACATCTATATCGCATTATGATAACCCTCTATTGTTACAAATATACTAATAATACACTTCTTTTTCATCTTCTTTTCCCATATAGAATCCATGTATTCTGACAAAACCATGCGAAAAATGTGGAATCGTTATTTTTGCAACTCCTTCTTCCATGTTAAATGCAATTAACCCATTTCTTTCATCACCAGGATTATCAGGGACAAACTCAATCTCATATTCAATAGGGGCAGTTCTATCCCTAT
>JBGUNV010000103.1:0-11984 GCA_045117595.1 Lachnospiraceae bacterium | reverse complement strand
TACCATTGACAGAAGGTTCAATGATCGCTTGACAAAAAGGATAAGAAGGTCTGTCGCATCATATGCGTCTCCTTCTATCTCTATCTTGGCACCTGATGCCGCAAAACTGAGGAGCTGGTCAACACGGGTGGAATTGCCGAGCTCCGCCGCCTTAATCGCTGCGGTCCCGAATTCCCACTGGGCTACGCCCTTTCTCTTGGACAGCACCGTCGGTATACCGAGCCGTTCCTCTTCCGCATCACTTGCGACCGTTTCGGGAACGGAATTATTCAGTTCAAAGTAACTGATCTGCGACATTGAGTCGTTCAGATCATATCCTATAATGTATTTGGGCATCTGTATTCCTTCATCGCAGCTTGAATACCTTGCGTGCAAAGGCATCTGCCTCAACATATTCACGCATTATATCAAGCAGCGTATTCTCATCCTTGACCGTTCTCGATACCACCATGTCATTCAGCATCGTATATCTGCTCTCAACACGGTTGTCACTTGTATCGCTGACCGAAAGAGAATCACTGGCGGTAAGGACTTCCTTGCCTCCCTGCTCCTCGGTTATGTAATACTGCAGATTCTCACCGAAGAAGAGTATGAACTCTCTTGTGAACAGTCCACCGAACATGTTCCTCATCTCTTCGGTATGATAACTCTCATCATTCGATCTGCCATCCTCAAGAATATAATGCAGCATGACGCGGTATCCCGGATTGGTCCTGTATTCTATTATGGTCTTGTCCAGATAATCCGAGATCTCCGGAACGAGGTCAACATATTGGGCAAAAAATGTGAAGTAAGTGTTTCTGTGCATAAAATCTATCAGAAACTCCTTCAGCATGCTCTTGATCTTTTCGGTACGTTTACCCTTCTCTTCGGCATAGAACTTCAAAAGTGCCAGTTTGCAGGCATCATTTATCTGCTCTCCGAGTCTGTAGAGTTTGGTAATATGGCCGAAAACTTTCTCGTCGGTAAGCCGCTCCTTGGCAAAGTATTCATACGAGCAGTATGACAGGTACGCGAGCTGGACTTTTGTTCCTGCCGCATTCTCCGAATACTCCTCGAAGATCTCTTCCTTCTCACCCACTGTCGTGTGCGTATACAGCATCTGGACGATCAGTCTTTCCATGAGCGGGAATGTGTCTATACCGAAATTCCTGGCTGCCTTCCAGATATTCCGAAGCTGCTTGGTCAGTCCGTTATAGTTCTCAACGAGATATCCGAGAAGCACCTCATCATATTTACCGTTTGCAAAAGCATAATAACAGAGTTTGATCAGAAGTGTATCCGGTATCCTGTCCTTCTCCTGTATCATATGAGAGCATACTCCCACGCACTCCTTGGCGGCGATCTCCTCCGTGCCGTATATGCACATTATCTCATATGCCTTCTCAAACATGCCGCGTCTCGTCATATACTTTACGACCTCGGCACGGTCCTTGGCTGACAGAACCTTGATATTCATGTTGAGCAGGAATTCATCAAGGGATGTTATCTGATCGTTATCATAATAGTAATGTATGAGAGCCATACGTATATCCCGCTTGTAATACTCGCTCACAAGTTCGGATTCGGCAAGTTCCCTGCAGTATTCAACATTGGAATCATCAACCGTCACGTAATGCTTACGGCCTTCACACAGATACATGTCAAAATAAACATTATCAAGGACGTAATATCTGATCGACTGCATATAAACCGCTTCATTCAGAAGTTTTCTTATATTGCGAGTATCTATCAGACGTCTTCTTCCGGATGAGTCTTCGGTAAACAGTGTGTATTCACCCGAATATATCGTCGGATAAGCATACCCGTTCTCTACCTTAAACAGCATCTCGCCTTCGAACTGCGACTGGATCAGTACGACATTCTTGGCTTCGGGATCATCGATCTTTACTTCATGCGCAAATAATATCCTTGATAAATGTCTTGCCATATCCGGCTTGATCATCTCGAGGAACAGAACATCCTCATATATCCTTGCAAGATTGGCATCTATATGCTCCTGCTCGATCTGTTCCACGGCAAACACCTGCATATGCTCACGGTATGTGTCATAGGTTTCCGAATACTCCCTCTTGTGGGATATCAGATTTGCATACAGCAGTGCTATGCGTCTGTAGTTCATCTCATTTCTGAACCCGAAATACATGAGTACGGATCTCGGGATCAGTCCGTCATAATCGGAAGGCACGGAATACATGTAGTACTCGTACAGTTTGGTAATTCGCAGCTGCAATCTGACAGCCCTGTCAAACCACGGAAAATATGCGGGGCCCGAAATATTACCCTTTATGAGCATTGTCGCAACAGCCTCGACTATCTCATCATCCTGGATAATATCGTAGCATTTACACAGCAGCTTATAGAGAAGCGGATCAAACTCTCTTTGTTTTCCGGCAACGTACAGCAGTTGCCGCAGTACCTCGTTATCCATAACGCCGAGCTTTGCCGCAAACAACAGTACCTGTATCTCGAATACCGTGAGCTTGCTGAGCTTTTCGGTATTGACCACAAAGAAATTATATGCCTCTATGTACATTATCGGGGATCTGCATCCCCTTTCATAAACGCTCTCTATGCTCGATATCTTGCGTGTTGCATTATCGGTAAGACCTTCATCTAGATACAGAAGAGTCCACAAAATCTCAAAGCTGGACGGATTGGCTTCGAACAGTTCTCCGACCTCGGCAGCTGTCCGGTCGATAAACTCATCATCGCGATTTACAAGTGTCTGCAGATACATGAAGTAAGCCCGAACCTCGGGAGAACACTCGGCAATGTTCATTTCATTTCGCACATGCTCGAGTACCCACTGAACTTCATTATCCCTTCGCTGAACAACGAGAAGCTGCGCCTGATACAATCTGGACACCGGGTTCCTGTCATCGAGCGCATTCATCCTCTCGACGATCTTCATGGACTCCCTTACCCAGTTGCCGACATTTGTCTTCTTCATACGGAACTCGACATACTGTCTCATGAGTCTGGCGGTAAGGTTCTTCTTCTCACGTCTTGTCGCACGCTTGCCACTAATATTCGCCCTGTGTCGCGCAACGATATTGATCGTAAGCTCACAGTTGACACTTTTTACGGTGATGGTGCCAAAGTTTCTTCCCTCGTGGAGACTGTCTCCTATTATCGTAAATTTCAGCAGATGATCGTTCCCAATAAAATCGTTGCGATCAAGCCTGTCCTTTTCGATCCTGATAAATGTGGAATCTGTCGTAACGGCTACATCAATGTTTCCCCACGTCGATTTGTGAAGGATGAACTCACAGTCCACGTTGTCGGAAACATCATTATATTCGTATTTTGTTCTGTCGCATGAATATATGACCGGACGTTTCTTATTGATGGCCACAAGAAAATCATCAACGGCCTGGGGATCACCCGGAATGTTTGACAGTCCTCTGTACTTGTCATAGTGGATCCTGTCATTGCCGCCGAACACTCTTGCAAAACCCGGAGTATAGAACAGCTCGACCGCCTCATCCCAGTTAACCTGGGCCTGGTTGGTAAAATGGAAAAGGTTGCGGACATTTCCGAGAGAACTCTGTACCAATCCATATGATATGGAGAATACAAACGGCAGATAGTACTCTCCGGAATTTGAAACGACCTGGATATCGCCCTTTACGACATCTCCGGCCTCAAGTCCCGTGGTATCGAATACATAGTGGATCTTCGCTGACGGCTGGTCCTCTATATGATCGTTCCTGCACACAAGCCGCATGCTCGATGTATATATCCGAGCGGTAAAATCCCTCCCGTCCTCGGAGGACAGTTCAAAGTCATCTTCATACAGTTCGCCCTGCGGTAATTCCTTCTCGATCCGCGACATGGAAAACAGCAGTTTCCCGTAGTCGTAGTCAAAGAAACCGTCAACACATCTGTCGACAACAGAACGCACTGTATTCACCGCCTTTCGTAGTATTTTGGGGAGAAATATTTTTGACGCACAGTGCCGCAAGTGGTATACTTTGGGCACATTAGCATACTAAATTAGTATATCAAAATATCACAAGAGGTGCAATAAAAGATGCCAAAGCACGCAGACAGTTTTCACGGCAGTGATCTTGAAAAGATAGAAAAGAAATACGGCATAAAAAAGGAGGATATAGTAAGCTTTTCCGCAAACGTCAATCCCCTCGGCCTGTCCGACAGACTGCGCCATGAGCTCCCAGTACACCTTGATGTCATATGCACATATCCGGACAGAGAATATACCGAGCTCAGAAAAGTCATCGCAGCATACTGCGGCTCGTCCCCTGACAGCATCCTGATCGGTAACGGTTCGACTGAGCTGATCACCTTATTCATACGTACCATTTCTCCCCAAAAGGCACTCATCATCGGACCTACCTACTCCGAGTATGAGAGAGAACTGTCGCTTGGCGGAGGGAGCAGCCGCTATTTCCCGTTAGCAGAAGAAGACGGATTTATCCTTGATACCGGCAGGCTGACCGCTTCACTTAGTGATGATATCGATATGCTCATCATGTGCAATCCCAACAACCCGACATCATCTGCCGTAAAACGCGATGAAATGAAACGGATAGTTGATGAGTGCAATAAGCGTCATATCTTTGTCATGGTTGATGAGACATATGTCGAATTTGCCGAAGAATACGATTCGATCAACTCCGTTCCCCTGACGGCGGAATATGATAATCTGTGCATACTGCGCGGTGTTTCGAAGTTCTTCGCTTCTCCGGGGCTTCGTCTCGGTTACAGTATATGCGGCAACAAGAAGCTCCTGTCCGATATGGCTGCCGTCAAGGATCCGTGGACTGTAACCTCCATAGCGGAAACCGCCGGCAGGATCCTGTTCTCTGACGCCGATTATATAAGCGCCACCAGACAGCTGATCTTCTCGGAGCGAAAAAGAGTGACAGACAGTCTTTGCGCCATTGAAGGGCTCAAGGTCTATCCTCCTTCGGCCAATTTTGTGCTCTGCCGCATAACAAAAGAGAATGTCGATGCAGACATCCTCTTTGATACGGCCATACGCCGGAATCTTATGATCAGGAACTGTTCAACATTTCCCTTTCTTGACAACTCATATTTCCGCATCTGCTTCATGAATCCCGCCGACAATGACAGGCTTCTTGACGTGATCCGCGAGGTCATGAGCTGACATCAGAAAAGCCCGTCGGCTTTCAGAAATGCCACATATCCTCTCATGGTCTCATAAACGTCGGCCTTGCTCACGGCTTCATACGGAGCATGCATGTTAAGTACCGCAACTCCGGCATCTATAACATTCATACCGTATCCGGCCATGATGTATGCGATAGTTCCGCCGCCGCCCGCATCAACCCTGCCGAGTTCGGCTATCTGGTACGAAACACGGGCTTTATCAAATATCCTCCTCAGATATGCGATATATTCGGCATTGGCATCATTCGATCCGGATTTGCCTCTTGATCCCGTGAACTTGGAAAGGACCATTCCCGACCCCATATAGGATGCATTCTTCTTTTCAAACACGTTCGAGTATGTGGGATCATAAGCTGCGTTTACATCGGATGAGAGCATGCATGAGTTTGCAAGGCAGTCCCTCACAGCCAGCTCACTGTACTTTCCTTCATGATCCGTAAGCTTTGCTATAACATTTTCAAACCATAACGATTTCATTCCGGTTGCTCCGACGGAACCGATCTCTTCCTTGTCCGTAAGTATCAGACATGCTGTCCTGTCAACATCGGGACATTTCAGAAAAGCATAGAGTGATGAGAAGGCACATACCCTGTCATCCTGACCGTAGGACAGGATCATGCTCCTGTCAAAACCGGCATCCCGGGCTTTTCCCGCAGGAACGACTTCAAGCTCTGCGGAAAGAAAATCCTCTTCTTCCATTCCGTAATCGTCCTTCAATATCTTGAGGACCATAGCCTTGACCGGATCCTTATCATCCTTCCCGTCCTTTTGTTCGGAGGTGCTGCGTCCTCTTACCTTGAGCGGGCGGTTACCGACGATTATGTCAAGTGCTTCCCCTTCGATGACCTCCGTTGCCTTCTTGTCCATCTGTTTTGAGGCAAGATGGATCAGAAGATCCGAAACAAAAAATACGGGATCATCTTCATCCTCTCCTATGGAAAGCTCTATTGTCATCCCGTCCTTTTTTACGACAACTCCGTGTATTGCAAGGGGAATGGTCACCCACTGGTATTTCTTGACTCCGCCGTAATAATGAGTATCAAGATACGCTATTGAGCTGTCCTCATACAGAGGGTTGGCCTTCACATCCATCCTCGGAGAATCGATATGCGCGCCGAGAATGTTCATACCAGCAGCAAGGGGATCATTTCCGATATTGAACATTGCAACAGACTTGTTCATGTTCACGGCATATATCCTGTCACCCTTCTTCAGTCCCTTCTTACCCTTAAGTATTTCCGACAGTTCAACATATCCTGCCGCCTCTGCCATATCGACTATGGTATTAACACATTCACGCTCGGTCTTTCCCCTGTCCAGAAAATCCCTGTACTCGGCGGAAAATTCCTCACATTCCTTCAGCTGTCTTACGTTATAGTTGTTCCATACATTCCTGTTTTTCATTTCATTATCTCCTTAAAACGTTAAAGGAGCCAACGCTCCCTCACCAAATGGAGCATATGGGATTCGAACCCACGGCCTCTTCGTTGCGAACGAAGCGCGCTCCCAGCTGCGCCAATGCCCCAAACACACTTATTATATCAAATTATCGCAAATATGCATCCAAATTTTGAAAACTCGATTATTTACACATATGAAGTGTATGATAAAATAGTATTCGGATTACAATTGGGTTCGGAGGTGTGACAATGGAAAGAATACTTCGTAACAACCAGGTCAAAAGACGTGTTCTTGTTATAGATGACGAGATGATCAACCGGGAGATACTCGGTAATATGCTGAGCACGGAGTATGAGGTGGAATACGCCGAAAACGGACAGCAGGCATTAGATATACTCATGTCCGACAGCGGATCGTTCTCACTGATACTTCTCGATCTGCTGATGCCTGTCATGAACGGCGAACAGGTTTTAAAAACGTGCAGGTCAGATCCGTCGCTTTCCGGGATTCCCATAATCGTCATGACACAGGAGGAGGATGCCGAGGTCGCGAGCATACGTGCAGGTGCAGATGATTTTATCAAAAAACCGTATAACATGCCCGAGGTCATCCTGGCCAGGTGCGAGCGGATCATAGATCTGTACGAGAAAAAGAACATCATCGACTCTGCCGAATCGGATCCGCTCACGGGATTATACTCCCATGATTTTTTCTTTGAATATATCAGACAGCTTGAGCAGTACAACGACACCCCGATGGATGCCATTGTCATGGACATTGAGCACTTCCATCTGATAAACGAGATATACGGACGCAGTGAGGGTGACCGGATACTTAAAAGGGTAGCCGCGATCATCGAAAGCGAGCTTGATGAGAATTTCGGAATAGCCTGCCGCTACGCAGCCGACACTTTTTATATATACCAGTCCTGTATGGATGACTACAAGACGCTAACCGACAGGATCATCGAAGAGATGAGCTCGGTATCTCTCTCTCCTGCCAAGATCCGTGTACGTATCGGTATCAACAGGAATATCGACAGAAATGATACATGCGAGCAGTGGTTCGATCACGCCAAGCTTGCATGTGACGGTCTTCGGAGCGACTATACGAGACAGGTGGCATACTATGACAGCGATCTGAATGACAGGCATCTGTATCACGAAAAACTGATACATGACATAGACAGTTCGATAGAAAACGGAGATTTTGTCGTATTTTACCAGCCCAAATACCGCATAACCGGTTCGCGCCCGGTCCTCGGAAGCGCCGAGGCGCTCATCAGATGGAAGCATCCGGAGCTCGGTATGATAAGTCCGGGGGATTTCATTCCGCTGTTTGAAAGCAACGGCCTGGTCCAGAAGCTTGACAGATTTGTCTGGGGAGAAGCAGCCGCCCGCGTTGCAGAATGGAAAGAGAAATACGGA
Source organism: Lachnospiraceae bacterium (assembly GCA_045117595.1). Lineage (GTDB taxonomy): Bacteria > Bacillota > Clostridia > Lachnospirales > Lachnospiraceae > UBA2868. Next base: position 3,999 of record JBGUNV010000103.1, on the reverse strand, counting down.
TTTACGATCCCGGTTTCCGTCAACGTTTCAAGGATAGATATCTACGATCCCGACCTTGAGGACAGACTTCTCGGGATACTTGACAGGAACGGCCTTTCAAGCAGCGAACTGCTTCTTGAGATAACTGAGAGCGCATATTCCGACAACGCCTCACGTCTGATCGAAGTAGTGAACAGTCTCAGACAGAAAGGATTCAGGGTCGAAATGGATGATTTCGGATCGGGTTACTCATCGCTTAATATGCTCACAACGATCCCTATCGATGTTCTGAAGATGGATATGAAATTCGTAAGGAACATGCTGAATGACGAGAAGAGCCTGAAACTGTGTGAACTCGTTATGGATATATCGAGATTTCTGGATGTTCCGGTCGTTGCGGAAGGCGTGGAAGAACAGGCTCAGTATGATATGTTAAAGAGCATGGGATGCGAGATCATACAGGGATATTATTTCTCAAAACCTCTCCCTGCAGAGGAATTTCAGTCACTTATCGAAAAGGAAGCAGCGCTTTCCTCGAAGAATCTTTCAAGCGCATCGAGCAGTTCCTCATGAGGCATGGATTTTAACAGATAACCGTCCGGCCTCTGTTCAAGTATACGTAATACTCCCTCCTTATCGTTCCTGCCTGTCAGGAAAATGATCGGAACACGGTCATTGGAGGGATTGGAACGTATCCGGTGCATGACCTGCTCTCCGTTCATTCCCGGCATTTCGTAGTCAAGCAGAATAAGGTCGGGTCTTTTACGGTCAAGATATGCGAGTGCACCTGCTCCCGAATGGGAACAGTCAACATTATATGTCTCGGACAGCCAGTTTTCCATTATACGCAGAAAATCGGGATCATCGTCGATAACAAAGACCGTTTTCATTCTGTCGTTTCCCGCATGCATGTCATAATATCCCGACATCTCCACAGCCATCTTATCAAGATTGATCGGTCGCGGATACACCGCGGTTATATTTTCGCTGCCATGAATATCACTTGCCGTTTCAATATCAAGAGGATCTCCCGCCAAACATAATGTCTTGTCATCATCCTGGCACATTTCGGTAAGAAGGGTGCTTATGACCTTGATATGATCATCGTCACCGGACGGATAATACACGAGCAGATCCGATTCGGCACGGTGGTTCAGTATCACCTCCGGGATATCCTTGACATGTATGACGAGAAACCCTTCATTCTCCAGGGCTTTGGTTATGCCTCTTCCCACTACTCCCTGTTCGTCGCCTATGAACAGTACCGTACGTCCCGTATGGCTTGCGGTCTTAACCTTCTTCGTAAGAAGGCTTTCCAGCTCGGGAAGCATATCCCGGTACTCGGAAAGAAGCTGCGGCGTAAGAGCATGTACCAGTCCGTATTCCTGCTGCATTCCGGCATACTCCAGATCAGCGGCCTTGTCCGCTACGCAGTCCGCACCCACAAGCCTTGCCACGCTTCCGAGCGAGTGTACCCGGAGAAGATACATCGGCCAGTTTTCTTCCTTCTCAAAACGTTCTATATCATCTGATTTTTCCTTTATCGATTCCGTAAATACGGTAAGAGCCTCCAGATAATCCGTAGCCGTATCGCAGTGTTCTATACCCGACATCAGATCAAGTCTGGTAACAGACTTGAGCCAGTCCGGAAGAGCAGCCATCTCGGTTTGGGCATGTATCCTTTTTTCCTCATCGGCAGGCATCTCAAATCCGCCATCGGGAAGATACGTCATGAGCATGACCATCAGCTTGCCTGGATCAGCGGGTTTGATGAGAACATCCGCAAAGCCTGCGGCTTTATAAAGATTGATATAGCTTTTACCCTCAGCCGCGGTATGACATATGACAGGTGTATCCACTCCCCTTTTTCTGAATATCTCCTTCAGATGCGTGAGCGTTTCCACACCGTCCATATCCGGCATACGGTGGTCGAGCAGGATCAGATCATATGTATATGTGCTGCAAAGTTCAAGACATTCGCTGCCGCTTTCGGCCAGATCGCATGATATGCCCATTGTCGTGAGCATCGATGACAATATGGTACGGTTTACCGCCATATCATCCACGATAAGTATCCTTGCGCTGTTTTTGTTTTCCTGTCTGTTTTCCCTGTTTGACATATGATCCCCGATCCTTTCGACCCTAATTATACAATCAGTTGGCACAAAATCGCAACAACTCATGACTGCAAAACACCGCTTTATCATGTTATAATATCACCGGGCGTCGCCCTGTTGTCAGCACTCATACACCCGGGAGGTATCCATTTGTTCGGCAAGAATTTCGTACTGAACGAACAGACACTGAATATATTCAAAGAGATCGGGCGTCATATGCCGGGCGGATTCTTTATCTACAAAGCCGGCGGAAACGAAGATCTCATATATGTAAACGATGCAGTCATCAGTCTGTTCGGGTGCAATGACCTTGATGATTTCATATCGCTTACCGGAAATACTTTCAAGGGTATGCTTCACCCTGATGATTACGCTAATGTTACTGATTCCGTTAACGATCAGATCAGGATGAGCAGCGAAAACATAGATCATGTACTTTACCGGATAATCCGCAAGGACGGTCAGATAAGATGGATAGACGACTACGGACATTATACCGAAACAGATAACTACGGCGGAATCTACTATGTATTCATCGCAGACGTGACCGAACAGCACGAGGAAGACGAACGCAACGACCATGACCTCAAGGAAAAACTGATCAGCGAGCAGATTCAGCGCAAACAGCAGGACAAGATGATAACGGCACTCGCATCGGATTACCGGAGCGTCTATCATATCGATCTTGACCGAAATGAAGGGGTCTGTTACCGTTCTGATCCGGATGACCATAAGCAAACGGACGTGGGAATACGTTTCCCCTATCTCGAGCGTTTCAGATCGTATGCCGAACATCTTGTAGACGAATCATACCGTGAAGGTTTCCTGAAATTCATAGAGCCCGATAATGTCAGAGCAGGCCTTTCGGATAAACCCATAATCGCCTACCGGTATCTGGTTCACCGTGACGGTAAGGATTATTATGAGATGATAAGAATGGCCGGGGTAAGGCATCCTCTTGACAGGGAAGATCATATAGTCCATGCGGTAGGACTCGGCCTTACTAACATAGATGCCGAGATGCGTGACCAGATGGCAAAAAGCCGCGCACTCGCCGAAGCTCTTGAAGCCGCCCAGGAGGCCAACAGAGCCAAAACAGCCTTTCTGTCCAGTATGAGCCACGAGATCCGGACACCCATGAACGCCATCATAGGTCTTGACAGTCTGGCTCTTCAGAACAGTAACCTTGATGATGACACGAGACAGTATCTTGAAAAGATCGGAGCAAGCGCCGGACATCTTCTTGATCTCATAAACGATATTCTGGATATGAGCCGCATCGAATCCGGAAAAGTTGTCCTGAAAAACGAAGCATTTTCTCTGGAATCTGTTCTGGATCAGATAAATGTCATGGTCACAACACAATGCAATGCAAAAGGGCTGGATTATAAATGCCGCATTAACTGTGATGTTTCTGACCTGTATATCGGGGATGAGATGAAGCTCAAGCAGATCCTCATCAATATCCTCAGCAACGCCATCAAGTTTACGGATGCGCCCGGAAGCGTCACCCTTACGGTAGATTGTACCGCGGTCTTTGAAGACAAATCAACCTTCAGATTCTCGATCAAAGATACCGGAATCGGCATGGACAGCTCATTTATCCCAAAGGTGTTCGATACCTTTACCCAGGAATTCGGCGGCAGTACGAACAAATACGGAAGTACAGGCCTCGGAATGGCGATAACGAAGAATATCGTGGAGATCATGAACGGTACCATAAGCGTCGAATCCCAAAAGGGCGTCGGATCCGAGTTTACGGTCGTCATAACATTTAATAACTGTGACCGGAAAAAAGATGATAAAAACCCTGCAGCAAAATGCAGTGAAAAATGTCGCGCGAGTCTTGACGGCAAAAATATCCTTCTTGCCGAGGACGTGATCATAAATGCGGAGATAATAA
>JBGUNV010000102.1:0-3288 GCA_045117595.1 Lachnospiraceae bacterium | reverse complement strand
ATTTTTTTGGCGATTAATACTTTATCACAGAAGAGGTGTTCTTTATTTCTGTCTATTTAGTTTTCCAAGTAAAACTTTACGCTAGCGAAAGCATGACAGTGATGCCGTAAAACGATATAATAATATCATCAGTCGGCCATAAGATAAGGAGCGTCATATGAAGGAATTATTTTCGGCATATTGGGCTTTTACAAAAAGTCTGGAAAACGGAGTCAAGGATTTGGGATTAAATTACGGAAATCCCAAAGTCATACTTTATCTTACCAAGAATGTGGGGTGCCAGCAGATCGATGTGGCCAGGGATTGCTATCTCGAGCCTGCCACACTGTCAGTCGTGTTGTCCAAAATGGAGCAAAACGGTTTGATAGAAAGAAAACGGCTTGAAGAAGACAAACGTTCCTATGCCATTTATCCGACTGAAAAGGGTAGTCACATCTTCCAAAAGGTCGAAGATAAGCTCAATTACACTATAGATATGGCTTTTTCCGGGTTCTCGGAAGAAGATAAAGACCAGCTTCGGGCTTATCTGGACAAAATTACAACCAATCTGAAAAGCAAAACCACTGATCCTTCCCAAGTGATATAATATCACCAAAGGACAAAATACCGGTTTATGACTACTTTTTATCTGTGCACATTCATCGCCGCCATAATACTGTCGGTCATATATACTTTCATCTGGCAGAGGAGGTTTGACACCAACATAACCTTCTGTTTTTTCATGGTGCCATTCATCAACCTGGCCTACTACCTCATGTATACGGTAAAAACTGCCGATACGGTGATCTTTGCCCTCAAGATCACATATATCGGAGGAGTATTTATGACATGGTTTATCATGATGTGTGTGCTTAACCTGTGTAAGATCAAGGTCAGCAACATATTCCGTCTTATAACATTTCTAATAAATGTTCTGGTATATATGTCTGTTCTGTCGATCGGTATATACCCATTCTTCTATAAGGGACTGCGCATAAAAAAAGCAGGTACGACCTGGCAGATCGTCAAAGACTATGCGTTCATGCACAATGTGTTCTATGCCGTTATCGCTGCGGAAATGCTGATTAGCCTTGCCGCTCTGATATACAGCCGTGTACGCAAAAAGGATGTATCAAGAACTATCCTGGATCTGCTTTTTATACCGCTTTTTGTAACAATGATCGGATATTTCCTGAATCATATGGTCTTCAAAAAAATAGATGTCATTCCCCTTATGTATGTTATTTCCGAAACTATCTATATACTGATCGTAAGGCGTATGGTCTTATATGAGTTTTCCGATATGGTAATAGAAACGATGGTCGAAGCCGGTGACACGGGTTTTATCAATGTGGGATTTGATCGCACATATCTCGGCAGCAACGAAACCGCCAAGAACATACTGCCCGGCCTTTCGGATCTGGCCGTTGATGACAGGATATGTGCAAACGGATATTTTGAGAATAATATTCTGCAATGGATCAATCACTTCGAAGGCAATGAGAAAACGGAAAGAATACTGTATTCAAGAGGTGATACGGACGGAGACGGAAGTGAGGAGATCTACACCGTTGCATTAAATTATCTCTATGACGGCACCAAAAAGAGAGGCTATCAGATATTCCTGGCTGATGATACGCAGAACCAGAAATATATCCGGCTGATCGACCAGTACAATTCGGAACTTGAAGAGGAGGTCGCAGCCAAGACCGCAAGCATCACAAACATGCAGAACAAGCTTGTCCTGGGACTCGCTACCATGGTCGAAGGCCGTGATAACTCCACCGGGGGCCACATCAGGCGTACAAGCGAAGTTGTCAGGATGCTCATAGAGGAAATGAGGAAGAATCCTTCCGTCGGTCTGTCAGACAAATTCTGCGAGGACCTCATCAAGGCCGCTCCGATGCACGATTTCGGAAAGATAGCCGTAGATGACAGCATACTTCGTAAACCGGGCAGATATCTCCCGGAAGAATACGAGATAATGAAAACACATGCGGAAAAAGGCGCCGAAATAGTCCACGAGATCCTTAAGGATACAGATGATGAGGAGTTCAAACAGCTTGCGGAAAATGTTGCCCATTTTCACCACGAGCGATGGGACGGAAACGGATATCCCGGTGGTCTTAAGGGGGAGGATATCCCCCTTGAAGCGCGCATCATGGCCATTGCCGACGTATATGACGCTCTTGTCAGCAAAAGGGTTTACAAGGAAAAAATGTCGTTCACTGAAGCCGACCGGATAATAAAGGAAAACATGGGAACCCAGTTCGACCCCGGATTATACAAATATTATGCGGCTGCACGTCCGCTGCTTGAGGAGTATTACAGCAAAATGGACTGATCGGGGTTACTCTTCCTGTCCGGAATCGCAAAATCAGGGTGCTCCAAAAGCCACGCGGTCTGTGGCATGCACGAGAGCATCGAGATATCATCTTCTGACAGTTCAAAATCAAATACATCCATATTTGACTTCATATGCTCATATGTTGATGCCTTCGGTATCGGGAGTATTCCCTTCTGCAGGAGGAACCGGATGTTTATCTGCTGAATACTCCTGCCGTATTTTTCAGACAGACGTACCAGAATGGAATTGCCGATAGTCGCATTTTCCCTTCCTCTTCCAAGCGGCGACCATGCCATGGGAAGGACATCATTCTTCTGACAGTACTCAACCGCCCTCTCCTGTGAATACCCGGGATGAAGCTCGAGCTGGTCTACCACCGGGCGGATCTTACAGTTATCAAGTATATTCTTCAGATGATGCGGCAGAAAATTACTGAGTCCGAGCCGTCTGACCTTTCCCTTTTCAACAAGACTTTCCATTGCCTGCCAGGTCTCGATATCAAGGCTTTTCCAGTCCTCATCATCGGATCCTGTCTGTCTGGGCCAATGCATCATGTAAATATCAACATAATCCGTCTGCAGACGGTTTAATGACCGCTCAAACGCCGCTTTTGCGTTATCGGCACCCATTTCATCGATCCACAGCTTTGTCTCAATTATGACTTCAGACCTGGCGATACCGCTTTCGCGGAGCGCATTTCCCAGGGATCTTTCCGTCTCATATAATGATGCGGTATCAAAAAAACGATATCCGCACTCTATCGCCTGCAGGATAACATCCTTATTATCCTTAAATTCCTCGTTATAAGTCCCGAATCCGATCATCGGTATTTTGGATCCGTCATTCAGCGTATAAAAACGATCGTTCATGGATTTTCTCCTATTACTATGTATTTATGGTTAATATTCCTAACATCCAGCTAGGATGTTATCCATCTTATTGCTTAAGCTGTAGAATGAGTG
>JBGUNV010000101.1:0-3815 GCA_045117595.1 Lachnospiraceae bacterium | reverse complement strand
ATTTTTTTGGCGATTAATACTTTATCACAGAAGAGGTGTTCTTTATTTCTGTCTATTTAGTTTTCCAAGTAAAACTTTACGCTAGCGTGGTTTTTTATGAGAACCGGTTTATTATATACAAATTGTTGTGGTTATATCAAAAAACATATTTACAAACATATGTTCGCGTAGTAATATATTTATTATGAAAAAAAGGGATATTATACTCATCCTGTCATTGCTGATCATATCCTTAGCCGGACTTATCCTGCTTAATATGTCGGGTGGCGGAGGAGGATATGCCGATGTTTATGTTGGAGGAGAACCGTACGGGCGGTATGATCTGTCGGTTGACAATGTGATACATATAGAAAATGGCGCAAATGTCAATGAACTTCAGATATCCGACGGTTCGATATATATGAAGAGCGCCACATGCCCGAACAAGCTGTGTATGAAGAGCAGACCGGCAAGATTTGATAATGATACTATATGCTGTGTTCCGGCCGGTATACTTGTAGTCATCACATCCGGTGCCAAGGCGGAATATGATGCGATCACGAAATGAAACAATTGCATTTGCTGCGATATTTACCGCCCTTGGACTGATACTCGGTTATATCGATCAGATGATACCTCTTCCGGTACATGTTCCCGGAGTGAAGATCGGTATCGCAAATATCGTAACGGTTGTAACGCTTATTCTGAAGGGTCCGGTATTTGCGGCCTTTGTCTTGTTTGTCAGAGTTTTGCTGTCATCTGTTCTTTTCGGTTCACCCGTAAGCTTCATTTACAGTATAAGCGGTGCTGTCGTATCATTATCGGGAATGTGGTTATTAAACCGTTTCGGGTTTTCGGTCTACGGAATAAGTGTCGCCGGCGCTGTACTTCATAATGCTGCCCAGATAACAGTTGCACTTATTATGGTCGGAAGCGGATATATGTTATATTATCTGCCTGTACTCACGATTTCCGGGGTTATAGCGGGACTTGCGGTTGGTTTTTTGTCGAAGATGCTCATTTCAAGGCTCTACAGACTCATGAAGACTGATAAAGGGGAAGGAAAGGGAAGTAAATGATCGGATATATTAAGGGAGAAGTGACCGGAATATATGATGACAGCATAATACTTGAAGTCGGAGGGATCGGGTACAACATAAATATGCCTGCGTCCTCTATAGATCTGCTCGAAGGGATCGGACAAACCGTCAGGATATATACTTACCTTCATGTTCGCGAGGATGCGATGCAGCTGTACGGATTTTTTACCCGGGATGATCTGGAACTGTACAAGATGCTCATATCCGTGGGAGGAATAGGGCCCAAGGGAGCTCTGGCCGTCTTGTCTGTCATGACGGCTGATGAACTCAGATTTGCCATCCTGGCAGGAGATTCCAAGCAGATATCCAAGGCACCGGGTGTTGGAGCTAAGACTGCCCAGAGGATTATAATTGACCTCAAGGACAAGATTGATATGGGACAGGCATTTGAACGGGAAGTCTCTACGGTTGATGACGAATCATATAAGGGAATGTCAAACAGTATAAAGGATGAGGCTGTTGAGGCTCTTGTGGCTCTCGGATATTCTCAGACAGACAGTTACAGAGCAGTCAGAAGTGTAGTAAATACCGACAGTGTGGAGGCAGTCCTTAAACAGGCCTTAACCAACATGAATAATATCAGGTGAAGAACATGACGAGAACCATAGAAACAACTCTGACGGAAGAGGATATTAAGATCGAGGGAAGCCTGCGGCCTCAGAGCCTTGATGAATATATAGGGCAGGAAAAGGTGCGGGGAAATCTCAGGATTTATATCGAAGCCGCAAAGGGCAGGGGCGAGACACTTGATCATGTACTGTTTTACGGGCCTCCGGGACTCGGTAAGACCACGCTTGCCTGTATAATAGCAAAGGAAATGGGTGTTCACATCAAGACAACCAGCGGACCTGCCATAGAGAAGCCCGGTGAGATGGCTGCGATCCTTAACGGTCTGTCGGAGGGCGATGTACTGTTCATAGATGAGATCCACCGGCTGAACCGTCAGGTTGAAGAAGTGCTTTATCCTGCGATGGAAGATTATGCTATAGATATTATGGTTGGAAAGGGACCGAGTGCGAGGTCTATAAGACTTGACCTTCCGAAGTTCACTCTTGTCGGGGCCACAACAAGAGCAGGCCTTCTTACGGCGCCTCTTCGGGACAGATTCGGTATGATCCACAGGCTTGAATTCTATACTCCGGATGAACTTGCAACAATTGTATTGCATTCCGCGCGTGTACTTGATGTCTATGTGGAACAGCAAGGCGCATATGAGATCGCTCGCAGGAGCAGAGGCACACCGAGACTTGCAAACAGGTTGCTCAAGCGTGTCAGAGATTTTGCACAGGTAAGATATGACGGTGTTATAACCGAAACGGTTGCCAGGGAAGCGCTTGATCTGATGGGTGTCGATCCGAGAGGACTCGATCAGTCGGACAGGGATCTGTTGCTTACGATCATACACAAATTCGGAGGAGGGCCCGTAGGACTTGATACGATAAGTGCTGCAATAGGTGAGGATCCCGGAACAATATCGGATGTTATCGAACCATATCTTCTCAAAAACGGACTTATCAACCGGACGCCCCAGGGTAGAGTGGCTACGGATATATGTTATGCTCACTTTGGTGTGGAACATACAGCATCATGACAACAAATTATAGTTGTTTTCTGATCGCCTTTTATATATAATCTATGAAGACATGTTGTCTTTTGGAGGTCATGATGGGTACAAATAATGATATAGAAGTTGTTATAGGCGGAAAGGTCATCACGCTCAGCGGCAGTGAGAGTGAAGAGTATATACAGAAGGTAGCTTCATACATAAATAACAAAATTGCCGAATACAACAATGTGGATTCATTCCGGAGACAACCGGCCGATATGCAGAATGTTCTGCTGCTTCTGAATATCGCTGATGACTATTTCAAGATCAAGAAGCAGATAGATTCATTGCAGGATGAGATAGATGCGAAGGACCGGGAACTTTATGATCTGAAACACGAACTCATTGCTTCTCAGATCAAGCTGGAGAGCAGGGAAAAGCAGATAAAGAGTTTTCACGGTAAGTGATCATGAGGTGCCGCCGGGCACCTTTTATTTTTGTATTGATACTGAAATATACGTAAAAGCTATGAGTGATAAGGTTGAATTACTGGCTCCGGCCGGATCATATGAGTGTTTTACCGCGGCGCTTAAAGGTGGTGCTGATGCCGTATATCTGGGCCTTGACAGGTTTGGAGCACGTGCAAATGCAGCCAATTTTACTACCGATGAATTAAAACGGGCAATGGATGAGGCACATATCATCGGCAGAAAGATATATCTTACGGTAAATACGTTATTCAAGGATGAAGAGATCGGACAGTTATACGATTTTCTCCATGATCCGTATGTCAACGGACTTGACGGGGTTATAGTGCAGGATCCGGGTGTTATGGGAGTGATTTCCCGCCAGTTTCCGCATCTTCCGATACATGTCAGTACCCAGGCGGCCGTTACTTCCGGCGAGAGTGCGGACTTTCTTAAGGATCTCGGGGTTACAAGGATAGTGCCGGCCCGGGAGCTGTCTCTTGATGAGATACGAAAGATGAAGGATGATACCGGACTTGAGATAGAGTGCTTTATACATGGCAGTATGTGTTATTCCTATTCGGGAAAATGTCTTCTGTCTTCATTTATAGGCGGGCGAAGCGGTAACAGAGGGAGGTGTGCCCAGCCGTGCAGGCTCGCATATGACGGTAAATATGTGCTCAGTCTGAAGGATATGTGCACCATAGATATCCTGCCGTCTCT
>JBGUNV010000100.1:0-2639 GCA_045117595.1 Lachnospiraceae bacterium | reverse complement strand
CCCATGAGAGTCTTAATGGTCATAAGATCGACACCATTCTCGTAAAGATGAGTGCCGAATGCGTGTCTCAAATGTAGAGCTCTACATTTCAGGCATTATGTAGAGTGTTTGATAATGGTGAGTCTTTCACAAAAAACCAGCATTCAAGCATCATAACATGAAAAAGACTCACCATTTTGTTTTATAATGATCTCAGGAATTCCATTAAATCATCGTCCTTTGTCCAATCTTCATACTCTTGCTCAGGAGCTATGTCTTTACAGGCTGATTCGATTGCTTTTCTCTTCTGTTCAGTGTCAATCTTTGCATATATTTCAGTAGTCGAACAATCTACATGGCCAAGAAAGTCGCGGATATATATCAAGTTGATACCTGCATGAACCATGTGTACGGCCTTACTATGACGAAATACGTGCGGAGTGATTGGGAAATCGACATTCATGCCCTCCTTTTCAGCCGATTCCACGTATTTGTTGATGATATGAGAGACGCCCCATCTGGATAGCTTCCCTTTCCGTTGGTTCACAAACAGATAGTGTTCTCCCTTGCTAATCCCAGGCATGAATTTATAGTGTTCAATATAGGATTCCAGAAGCAGCTTCGTACTGCCCATGATCGGAACTTGCCTGTCTTTATCTCCTTTTCCGTGAAGGGTAATTATTGCCGGTTTTTCCAAACGGACATCTTTCATCTTAATATCACAGAGTTCCTGCACTCGCGCACCTGTATCATACAGCATGGACATCAATACTTTATCCCTGTATGATTCCCATTTATCGCCTTTCGGTTGTGCAAGCAGCAGCGTCATCTGCCTTTCTGTGAGATATGGGACAACCGTTTTTCGGGATTTCTTATAGGAAATCCCAAGAATAGACTGTAATCCTGCCATTTCTGATGGGCATTCTTTTTGAACATACCTGCTGAAGGAACGAAACGCTATAAGTCTCTGGTTCCTGGTTGTCGGCCTGCATCCTCGCTCTTGTTCTAGCCAGTCAAGGAATTCGATAACAAGCTCTCTGTCCAGATTTTCGAGTTTCAACTGTGAACTCTTGATTCCCTTCTTTTCCTCACAGAAAATAAGCATGAGCTTGAATGAATCAGAATACGAGTGTATTGTATTACTGCTAAGATTTTTTTGTCCCGGAAGGTATTTTTTAAAAAAGGTGGTAACGTAATAAGGAAAAGTCCCATCATTCTTCATTACGGAACCCTCCTTCCGGGATGATCTCCCAACAGGCATCTTCTATTTTTTTTACAAGATGCGGATATATTTCAGCTGTGAGCCTAAGATAATACTGTGTTGCCCTGAAATCTGTATGCCCAAGAAAAGCGGAGAGATACGGCAGAAGTATTGTCAGGTCTTTTCCCTGTTCTGACCATCTGCGCAGATTTTCCACCGCCGCAGTATGCCTCCAGTCATGAATCCTAGGGCCGCTTGCAGTATGGGGAATGTCTGCCATCAACAGATAGTCCCTGAAACGACGGTATACCGTGCTCATGTCCAACGGCTGCCCCTCTTTTCCTCCTGGGAACAGAAAACAGTTTTCATCTTCCTTATGAACAAGATCAATATATTGGCACATCCTGCTCTGAAGGGATTCGCAGAGCGGCACAGTGCGGCTGGTTCCGTTTTTAGACTGACGGATGGTAATAGTACCTGTTTCACGTTGATAATCAGCTTTCCGCAGATGCAATACTTCTGACAGCCTGCAGCCCGTACCTATCAGAAGACGGAACAATACCGGATCAGTAACATCCCTGTATAATCCATGCCCCGCAGGATATGTGTCTACAGCCTGCAGAAAACGTATCCGTTCGTCACGGGTATAAATATGGGGGATATACGAAGTTCTCTTCCATTCATGTTTCTGGACGGGAATATATGCTTTATATCCACGATCATTTAAAAAACGAGCGAAATCGATTATCAAAGTTTCCTTCATACACCAAGAAGACATTGACTCATCCTGTCTATACAGGAATGGCATAATAGAGTCCTTTGTAAATGAAACAGCCTCATACCCGCTGTAATAGTAATAATGATCAAAATGCTGGAGACATCTTTCCTGTCCAGCGTATTTGAACCCGGCCACATGCTTCATGTCAAGGTACTTCTTGATCATTGGCGCCAACGCACTTTTCCATTCGTAACCCTTCATACAGAAGCCTCCCCATACTCTTCATCCGGATCTAAAGCGCACTGCTTAAGGCCCTGTATGTCGGTGCTAAGATAAAGCTCTGTAGATTTCGGATCTTGATGCCCCAATGTCTGGGTAATGACCGGAAGAGCCGTACCTGAAACAAGCATATTTGTTGCGAGAGTCTTTCTCAGCGAATGCATTCCGTAATGCTCACCGCTTTTGACTATAATACCTGCTTTCAGGATGTATTTTGTTAACACAGTGTCCATAGTTGCGGTGCTCCCCAGCGGTCCGTGTGGTGAACTGTGTCTGACAAAAATCCTGTCCGAGCTTGTCTTTGGACGGCCATTCTTCAGGTAATCAATAATAGCCCATCCTGCCGTGTCGGATAACGGAAGATCAACAGGCTCCCCAGTCTTCCCCTGGATGATATGCATGGTTTTCTTTCCCCAGTCAATATCCTTGTGTCGGAGACATCTTACGTCGCATGAGCGCAGA
>JBGUNV010000099.1:0-3003 GCA_045117595.1 Lachnospiraceae bacterium | reverse complement strand
AGGCGCGCGCTATCACCACGAGCGATATAACGGAAGAGGCTACCCCGAAGGGCTCAAAGGTGAATCCATCCCCGAGATCGCGCGGATCATCGCCGTGGCAGATGCCTATGACGCCATGACATCGAACAGGAGCTACCGTAATGCAATCCCACAACATATCGTGAGAGAGGAACTGGTCAAGGGTTGCGGGACCCAGTTTGATCCTGGATTTGCCAAGGTCATGCTTCATCTCATTGATCTGGATACGGAATACAAGATGAAGGAGAGTGTATCCGGAGTAAATATTACACAAACGACCAATCTGCGATGTGAAGAGATCTATCATGACTGCTCTGCGGGAATCGTGATCATGACAAAAATGTCAGAGATCAGGCTCTGCAGTCAGCCGGACGACGGCTTTGAGAACGAGGAATGCCTGCCAACGCTGATCGTGTTCGATTCGTTAGACGGCAGGGTCCATCCGGGCGAGGAAAACAATAAGGATATACTATACTATGAATATGCTCGAATTCGCCTCGACGGGCAAGTGACGGAGTTCAATACGCGAAAGACGGAGGTTAGGTTCTCCGATCAAGAAACCGATCTTGAATGGTCAAGATCCGGAGAGCCCGAGCGGGGACAGCGTTACGTGATCAAAGCCGTCCGGGGCAGAGATCATGTGTTGGTTCGTGTTTTGAGTGAAGAGAAATCGTTCGATGTCATCCTGGCCCTGCGTGATACCGGTCGCTATGTCTACATAGCTCTTAGCGGTGAACACTGCGAACTTCACAATATTAGAGTGGAGATCGAAGAAGAGGATTTCGATGTCAAGACCATTCCGCGGATCGCCGAAGAGATCAGTTATATCAAAGGTCCTTCCGGAGATTTACCTAATGTGCAGATAGATGGATATAGGATAGACAGTACACTCGGTATACCGATCCGTGACGGAATGAAGATCAGTTTCCATACGATGAGTCTGCCTACAGCACGCCTTGTATGGCATACGGCATATATTGTTCTGTTCCATTCTCCTGATAGGATCCCTGCGGGAGACGAATATAAAGAGTATGCCCTTATCAGGCTTGATGGTGAAAACTGGGAGTCTGATGATTTGGCCAACAATAAAACCATCGTCGATATAAATGATGATTTTATGGGATGGGATGCATGGAAGGAAGAAAATAAAAAAGGCTTTGACTGTACCGTCTCATTCAAAAGAGATGGTAACAAGATCGTTACTACTACAGATAATCTCGGCATCGCTCTGAACGTCACCACGACAATTGTTAACGATGTTTTTGATGTATATGTATCACTGACGGGCGATCAGTGTGCTCTGACTAATATCCGTATCATCAACGATTGAGTTTTTCCTTGCGGAGTGCTTACAATTTGCTGCGATTCATACGGCTTTTTTTCGTATGACCGTTCTGGGACCTTGGGGCTGATATTATTAAACCATCAAAAGAAACCAGCACCCGCTACCTTGCTTCGAAGAAGCGAGGTGCCACCCCGGCGAGTGGCAACAAGCAAAAATGAAAGAAGGCGATGATCATGATGAAGACAATGACACTTGAAGAACTGAACATGGTTAACGGTGGTGCAGTAGTTTCACAGGGAGAAAACGCAGAAACTATAGTTGGTTTTAGGTATGAGGATCCGGTAATATGGACAATGCATAGGGAATATGGTATTGGTTTGTTTGGTTTTGGAATTTTTGGATATGCATTTGTTGTGTTTGATGAAAGAATTGCCGGAATTAAAGGAGCGCTTGTCAGGATAAGCGAATTAGAAAGAGCATGAGCGACTGAAGACATTCCGATATGTGTGAAAACCCTATATTATGCACACAAACAACGAGCCGTCCGATCTGATCGGATGGCTCATTGTTTAACCTATATTAATCTAAGATTCATGGTACAATATTCCTATGAAACATCAGATTAGAAAAGAGGACCGACTTGATATGAAAAAGGAAATCGTATCCGGAGCAAGACTTACATTCTTTTTTGTTTTGTGTATATTTATGGTCAATCCAATAGTATCAGGGTATATCCATTCTCTTGATAGTATAGTTGTTTCATCCATAATTACGCCTGTTGCAGCGGTCGCATTGTATATGATGAGCAAAAAGCATCTGCCTGCCGGATTATTCAAGGCATCTGAAAGGATGAGTGCGGGAACGTTCTTTACAGCATTTGGATTGTTTGCTCTGTTACAGTTTTGTACCGCTGTATCCAATCTCTTTTCCCCGAACGACGTTGCGATTCCAGGATCAGATACACCCGGAAACATTTTCTATATGGGTTTCATAGTTCCCATCTGTGAAGAAATGTTCTTTCGAGGGACAATAGCCCCCAGATTTGAAAAGTATGGCAGGGCATTCTTGATCGTTGCATCCGGTCTTCTGTTTGGAATGTATCATATCAATCTGATCCAGCTTGTTTCCGGCTTTTTCGCAGGTCTGGTCTTTTGCTACATAGCCGGAAGATATTGCATCGTCTGGTCGATGCTTTTGCATATGCTGAATAACGGCGTTCTCGCGTTGTTACTGAAACCATTGTTTAAGGCATCAGGGAATGATTTTCTTGCAAAATACGGGGTCATGACGGTCTGTACCGTATTTGTGGTTGTAGGAGCAGTCTTTGCCATAAGTAACCATCCCGTTAAAATGGTACGTTCATATCTGTCGGAAGGAGCCGGGACAGAAAAAGGAGCCTATAAAGCGCTTATTCTCAATGTGTGGACAATACTGCTTCTGATAATAGATATTGTTGTTACGATCGGACTTGTTTATTTCGGGCCGAAAGTTGTTGATTCAATAACAAACTAACGAGTATATTATCATGCGTCTGAAAAAATCGAATGCATATCTTTCAATTATCATAATGATTCTTTTGGCCGTTCATGCGGGATATGAGAGCATATCGTTTGCTCTGATGTATTATAATCCGATGATTTCAAAACTCACCGGATATCTGATCGCCGGAACGGTTACAGCCCATGCAGTCATTTCTGTGA
>JBGUNV010000098.1:0-6976 GCA_045117595.1 Lachnospiraceae bacterium | reverse complement strand
GATCCTCTTCCCCTGAATCTGAGTTTTATCAAGTTTTTATAACTTTTTATAACTTTGATTTTCTTTTATAAGTCTTTATAACTTTTTATAAGTTTTTATAACTTTAAAGGGATGTCTTACGACATCCCTTATTTTATCACATTTATCAATTATAGTGAATGCATTTAATTCGTTCAATCCGGCATCACCTGCCTGTCAGATCGCAGCAAATCCTTTCTCGAGATCCGCGATGATGTCATCGATATGTTCCGTACCGATCGACAGACGGATCGTATTCTGGTTGATACCCTGATCTGCAAGCTCCTCTTCTGACAACTGCGAATGTGTCGTTGAAGCCGGATGGATCACGAGACTCTTAACATCAGCAACATTGGCAAGAAGCGAGAAGATCGAAAGATTATCGATGAACTTCCATGCTTCATCCTTACCGCCTTTGACATCGAACGTGAAGATCGAGCCACCGCCGTTCGGGAAGTATTTCCTGTACAGTTCGTGATCCGGATGATCGGAAAGTGACGGATGATTGACCTTTTCAACCTTCGGATGCTTTGCAAGAAAATCAACGACCTTTTGAGTATTCTCTGCGTGTCTTTCGAGTCTGAGCGACAGTGTCTCCACTCCCTGGAGAAGAAGGAAAGCGGCAAACGGTGAGATCGTTGCACCTGTATCCCTAAGGAGGATCGCACGAATAAATGTAACAAATGCAGCAGGTCCGACGGCATCATAGAACGATACTCCATGATAGCTGGGGTTCGGAGCTGCGATATTGGGATACTTGCCGCTTGCTTTCCAGTCAAACTTACCGGACTCAACGATTATTCCGCCAAGCGTTGTACCGTGTCCTCCGATGAACTTCGTTGCCGAATGAACAACTATATCAGCACCGTGTTCGATCGGTCTGAACAGGTACGGTGTACCGAATGTATTATCAACTACGAGCGGAAGCCCATGCTTGTGTGCTATTTCTGCGATCGCATCTATATCGGGGATATCACTGTTAGGGTTACCGAGTGTCTCAAGGTAGATCGCCCTTGTGTTATCCTTGATCGCCCCCTCAACCTCTGCAAGGTTATGCGCATCAACAAATGTTGTCTCGATACCGTACTGAGGAAGCGTATGTGCCAGAAGGTTATAGCTGCCGCCGTATATTGTCTTCTGTGATACGATATGTCCGCCGTTTGCGGCAAGAGCTTCTATTGTATAGGTGATGGCTGCCGCACCTGATGCAAGTGCAAGAGCTGCGCTTCCTCCCTCAAGAGCTGCCAGTCTCTTCTCAAGAACATCCTGTGTGGAGTTTGTAAGTCTGCCGTAGATGTTACCCGCATCTGCGAGTCCGAACCGGTCAGCTGCATGTTTGCTGTTATGAAATACATATGATGTTGTCTGATAAATGGGAACGGCACGTGCATCGGTTGCCGGATCCGCCTCTTCCTGTCCTACATGTAACTGTAATGTTTCAAACCTGTAATCACTCATCGCCTTTCTCCTCTCTTATTCCCTTTCGTTTTCTCTTTCTTTTACCTACTATGCAAATAGGTTTTATAGGTTGGATTATATATGCTAAAACCTATATCGTCAATAGGTAATTTGTATTTTTTAATTATTTTCGAAAAACACCGTAAAAAAGGGCTTTGCGGACTGTCCGCAAAACCCTTTTATATAGATATCCGGACTATCTGCCGGTCAACCTATCTTATCAAGCGCCTGTTTCAGATCGGCGATAAGGTCATCGGCATCTTCGAGTCCAACCGAATAACGGATCAGATCCGGTGAGATACCTGCCTCGGCAAGCTGCTCGTCGGAAAGCTGACGGTGTGTATGGCTGGCCGGATGAAGCAGACATGTTCTGGCATCCGCAACGTGTGTTGCGATCGTGGCAAGCTTCAGGCTGTCCATGAACTCAATGGATTTGTCCCTTCCACCCTTAACAGCAAAACACAGAACACCGCATGTACCATTCGGCAGATATTTTTGAGCCAGTTCATGATACTCATCATCAGGAAGCCCCGCGTAATGTACCCACGCGATCTTCTCATGATCATGCAGGAACTGTGCTATCTTCAGTGCATTTTCACAGTGTCTCTGAACTCTGACGTGAAGTGATTCCAGTCCCGTATTGACATAGAACGCATTCTGCGGTGACTGTATGCATCCGAGGTCTCTCATGAGCTGTGCGGTCGCCTTAGTTATATATGCTCCCTTACCAAACTTTTCGGCATATACTATTCCGTGGTAGCTCTCATCGGGCGTTGTAAGTCCCGGGAATTTATCCGCATGAGCCATCCAGTCAAAGTTTCCGCTGTCGATCACGGCTCCTCCGACGCTGATGGCATGTCCGTCGATATATTTTGTTGTCGAGTGCGTTACTATATCCGCACCCCACTCGATCGGTCTGCAGTTTACCGGAGTCGCAAACGTATTGTCGACGATCAGCGGAACACCGTGGCTGTGCGCAAGATGTGCAAACTTTTCGATGTCAAGCACCGAGCATGTAGGATTAGTTATCGTTTCTCCAAAAACGGCCTTGGTGTTGGGCTTAAAATACTTTGCAAGTTCCTCCTCGGGAAGATTCTGATCAACAAACGTGCACTCGATCCCCATCTTGGTCATCGTAACAAGGAACAGGTTGTATGTTCCGCCGTATATAGCCGAAGATGCAATGAAATGATCTCCCGCTTCACATATATTGAATACGGCAAAAAGGTTCGCAGCCTGACCCGAGGATGTAAGCATTCCCGCATACCCGCCTTCAAGCGCGCACAGTTTCTTTGCTGCCAGGTCATTGGTGGGGTTTTGAAGTCTTGTATAGAAGTACCCTTCTCTCTCAAGGTCAAAAAGCGCTCCCATATCATCACTCGTCGAATATTTCCAGGTCGTAGACTGCCATATGGGAAGCTGTCTGGGGTCGCCGTTTCCGGGTTCGTATCCTTCATGAAGACACTTGGTATCGATACTTGTACTCATTTATTCATTCCTCTCTTAATTGAACCTCATCCGATGCTAAATCGACTTCATCGATCGGATGAGGCTACATGTCATTCATCTTCTAACAGATTTTCCAGATCCAATGATCCACCCTGATCGGATGAACCTCCGTAATATGATGCGGCTGCGTCATCTACGAGCTGCGTCAGAGCAGTTCCCTGTCCCTTGGTTCCGGAGGGGATAAGGCCGGTGTTCCTGAGTACGAAGTATGCTCCTGTACCAAGAAGTGATAAAACAACGACAGCTGCTGCAACTATCAATGCTATGATAAGACCTTTATTTCCACCCTTGCGCTTTCTCTTAGGAGGCCTTTGCGGTTTTGCAGGTCTTATCGGCTGTCCCTGTCCCTGAGGTACACGCGCGGCCTGATGAGGCTGCTGTACTCTCTGTCCGCGTGATGCCTGTTGCTGCATCTGCTGGGCCTGCTGCATTGGCTGTGTCTGTTGCATCTGCTGTGTCTGCTGCATCTGCTGTGTCTGCTGCATTTGCTGAGCCTGCTGCATCTGCTGTGTATGCTGCATTTGCTGAGCCTGCTGCATCTGCTGTGTCTGCTGCATGGGCTGAGGCTGGGCGACATTGAGCCCTGGTATTACATATGTTCCGACTATCGGCGGACCCTCCATATCAAGGTCAGCATCGTAATCCGGAGACTGAACCTGGACAAACTGTTGCTGTGCAGGCTGTACCGGCTGTTCATATATCGGTTCAACTGCCGGCGGCGGCACTACAGGCTGTTCATATACAGGCTCCAGTACGGGTGCCTGATAGACCGGCTGCTCCATCACTGGCTGCTGTATTTCCTGATGTTCGAAAACAGGCTCTATAACCTGCGGTTGCTCATATACAGGCTCAGGTGCCGGCTCTTCATAAATGATCTCCGGCAGAGGCTCCTCATAAACCGGCTCTTCTGCAACCGGCTGCTCCATAACCTGAGGTTCAGGAACGGGCTCCTGATATACCGGTGTTTCTGCAACCTGAGGCTCCGAAACGGGCTCCTGATATACCGGTGTTTCTGCAACCTGAGGTTCCGGAACAAACTCTGCAACAGGTTCCGGTACAGGCGCGGGTGCCGGCTCGGGAACGGGGATAGTTACCACCGGGGTTCCGCAACTCGGACAGAACTTTGCTCCGTCCGGTATCTTAACTCCACAATTTATACAAAATGCCATATCTCTTCTCTCTTTCTGTTATTCTGTAGAAAGTCACAACAATTATTACTCCGGCAGCGTATCAGGCATGCTCTCGCCGGCATCAACCATGCTCTCATACCAGTCGTACTGCGGGGGTAATGTCCCGAAATCATCCCATGATGCTCCCCATTTTTTCAGATGGAACGTGTATGTCATGGCATCCTCTCCGTCGCCGTCGATATAATGCGACGTGATCATCATGTAATCGGATATACCGTTTGCCTCGGGCATAAGCATCCATGTTGACTGGCCTATCTGCCCGTCCAGGAAAAATCCGTCCTCAGATACGAGCATTCCGTCGGACAGGCGGACATTAACTCTGGCTATCGGCTCGTTATATGGCATCTCAGCATCCCAGAGCGTTAAAACACCCGTCTCATCATCGTTCATCTTTACTTCACACAGTACATCAAACATCTCACCGTCCAGATCATTCCAGAAATCGGTATTGGAATCTATCGTCCACCATCCGTACCAGTCACCGGCAAAAAAATTGTCGGGATCAGATACAACATTTTCGGGCCTCGATGCTGCACCCGAAGCTGAAGGCGAAGCAGCCGATGCGGCTACTGCCGCAGGTTTGGCAGGGGCATCATCTTTGCTCTTTTCAAATACCATTTTCAGTTTTGAATCAGCCAGCGTCAGCTTCTTACCTGAAACTGAATATGATACATCACCAGTGTTAAATCCCAGAGTCCCGTCCTCGGTATCCGCGGTAAAGTCCGCAGATGATCCGAAGATCACGGCATAGCCGTTCCCGCTGTCATCCGAGACAACATATGTCTCTTCCAGACCGTATTCTGACAGATCATCCTCCTTGACGGTCTCCTTGCCTTCCGTAACCTCGCAAAGCTTCCAGTACCCTTCCGGAAGTTTGCTGCTTCCGCATCCTGTCATCACGGCCGCAGCTGCAACCGTCAGGACTGACACGGACAGCATTTTCAACATATATCTAAAGTTATTCATGATCACTCCTTTTTTACAGCCTGTCATCATTCTCCGGAAAGTTCCTTATAAGTATCGTATACCGTTCCTCCGGGGCTCAGACTGGAATATCTCCAAACGCCGTCGTCGCTCTTTTTCCAGAGTATCAGAAGTTTTCCGTCCCCCTCCGGAGTCACATACTGTGTATGACACAATCCTTCTTCAAACTCTTCGGATGTATCGATGGGCTTTGTACCAAGCTTCTCTACAAGAACGGCCTGAAAATCATTTCCGAGTTCCTGTTTTTCATCTATGGGAAGATCTCCCCACCATATATAGAACTCCGCCAGAGTCTGCGCATCAACAACACCGTCACCGAAGAATGAGTCATCAAGACCGTTCTGGATCGAATACTCCGTAGCAACTCCCGAAGATCCGCCGGATCCGTCATCGGTATCCACATCGTCTCCTTCGCTTGCTCCGGCTTCTGTCTCACCGTCATACTCATCATCATTATCATCATCGGTGTCATCTGATACATCCGTAGCCGCTACATAAACAGGTTGTCCCATCTTTGCATCCTTCAGGCGTGTGAGAAGGCTTCCGGATACAGCCGGAGTGTTTTCACTGCTGCCGTCAGATACCGCACCGGCATTGGGGAGATCGCTGCATACAAGTTTCATGTCTATCCCCATGCCCATCATGTCCTCGAGATTTAAGACTCCGTCACCGATCGTTCCTTCAAACTCTGCTCCGCCACCCTCGGCATGGAATGAATTCCCGTCATGCGACCATTTGATATTGAACTCCTGGCCGTCCAGATTAACGACGGCTTTTCCGCCATCCTTCAGATCAAACGACACACCGTTGTCATACAGATCGGTTATAGCAAGCTCCATCCCCATGCCCGTTGCGCTTACAGCTTCATACAGACCGCTGTTCGGGTCGGGATCAGCCTTTTTGCATCCCGCAAGTGACAACGTAAAACACAATGTTACGAGCAGGATCAGATATCTGTTCACTCTTTTCATCATCTATTCCTTCCTTTGACCCCCTATGTTACTTCTTGGAGATGAACGGGATTATCAGTTTCGCCAGATTTGCAACAGTCATAGTCTGAAGGCATACTTTACCGGGGCCTGTAAGCACGGTATCGAAAAGGCCCTCGCCTCCGAGCATCTTGTTTTTGAGGCCCTTGACCGTCTCAACACTCATGGTGACTGACTCATCCATAAGTGCCATAACTCCCGTATCGCATACGATCCTCTCACCGGGGGCAAGATCATATTCCTTGCAGTATCCGTCGATCTCAAAGAAAGCAATACCGGGGCCTGTGATCTTCTGCATCAGAAATCCTTCGCCGCCGAGCAGACCGCCCTTTAAGCTTTTATTAGCGTAAACGGATAACTCCGTACCATATGATGCGCAAAGGAAAGCCGACTTCTGTGCAATAATGCTCTCTCCCGGGCCAAGTTCTCGGGCTACGATCCTGCCGGGGAACGATGAGGTAAATGCCACCTCACACGGTCCGTTAGCCGTATATGTGCTCATGAACAGACTCTCACCGGTCAGCATCCTGCCGAGTGCCTTGCCTGCTCCTCCGTTTGAGGTTGTTTCCGTCGTAACATCGCCTCTTGACCATGTACGTCCCCCTACCTCACTGATAAGCTTTTCTCCGGGGTTGAGTGAAATGATGACCGCGGGCAGACTCCCGCCTTCGATTGAATACTGCATGTTTTTCCTCCCTTTTTTTAATATTACCTACTCTCAGTTCTTTTTATATCTGTGATCCCAGATGTTCAGAATAACATAACCCAGCAGATACATATCTGCTACAATACCTGCTATACATCCTATGAACGGAATCATCCTGACTA
>JBGUNV010000097.1:0-9659 GCA_045117595.1 Lachnospiraceae bacterium | reverse complement strand
TCCGTTCGCATCGCGATATACAAGATCTTTACCGGCAGCCGCATTCATATAGTTCTGGGCATCAAATGTCTCGGGATCGACATCGGCAACCGGGGCAAAAACGAGCTTTAATCCGTCATCAAAATGTCCTGTTACTGTTCCTTTATCGACAGAATCCACTGTGAGTACCGCCTTTTCTTCGTCTTCCCCGCCAAAGGAGAACGTAACAGTGCCGTCTGTCTGCTCACAGCTAAACGGTAATCCGATACCGACACTACCATCGTCCGTACGTCCTGATCCCTCATCATAAAAGACATAATAGTAATCCTTCGTAGGATTTTCGGCTTCCTCGGCATAATTCACATACACACCTTTTGCAAAATACGGTGTAGGGGCAACTTTACCGGCGCATCCCATCAATACAGCTCCCGATATAGCCGTCATAGCCAAACACATGATCTTTGTTACTGTTTTCTTCACTTTCATATCTGTTAACCTCCTTATAAAGGTAGCCAGTCAAGCACTTTTTTTATCTGACTGTCCCAAAAATCCCACTCGTGACCAAAATCCTCTTCATCCCATGTAACATCTATCCCGTTATCCCGGAGAAAATCCCTCAAATCCATATTTACCTTCAAAAGGTCATCCTTTGTACCACAGGACATATAAAACCTCGGGATCCTTCTCTTTTCCTCCAGCATCTCCCTGACAGCGACCCACGGATTAAGATTCGTCTGCGATGCCTCCATAAGATTGTCGAAAAGTCCGATATTCGCTTCTTCGGATGTATCTTCAAAAATATGTATCGCCGCCGAAAGACCGGCAACATAACCAAAAGTCTCAGAAAAAACCATGCCGTTTCTGAGCGCCCCATATCCTCCCATAGACAAACCCGCTATAAATGTATCCTCCCGTTTATCGGAAAGCGGGAACATTTTCCTCGTGATCGTAACAAGTTCTTCTCCTATAAACGTCTCATAATCATTCCATGGAGTTCGGGATTTAAAATAGAATGAATTATCTCCTGAAGGCATCACTACTGCCAGGTTCTTTTCCTCAGCCCACTTTTGGATCCTGGTTTGACTCACCCAGTCAGTATAGTTGCCCAAAAGCCCGTGCATAAGATAGAGCGTCTTAAATCGGCTGTCATCTTTTACAATATACTCATTGGCGTCAGAATCAAATCTATCCACCGGGAGTATCACATAAACCGGGACAATCCGAAACAACGATCTTGACATATAGTTAACCTGAATAAGTGCCATTTTTCTCCCTCGCTTTTATCACATGATCCTTCCATATTATAATATCGAGCCACACAAAACACTCAAACTATATTTTAACGAGCCGGGATATAACTTACAAGATATTATCCAAACAGATTCTTCTATGTTAAAATGAGATCATCGCATTATCTACAACTGACAGGAACAGGGGGACATTCTATGTATACAGCTTCAACAGCCAGATATAATGAAATGAAATATAATCGGTGCGGAAAAAGCGGTCTTCTTCTTTCCGCACTGTCCTTAGGACTCTGGCATAATTTCGGTGACGCCTGTGACTATGAAAATATGAAGCAGATGTGTTTTACCGCTTTTGACAGCGGCATCACACACTTTGATCTTGCAAATAACTATGGGCCCGAATACGGAAGCGCCGAAAGAAATTTCGGTAAGATACTCAAAGACGGTTTTACCCCTTATCGCGATGAGCTGATCATCTCTACAAAAGCAGGTTATGATATGTGGCCCGGACCGTATGGAAACTGGGGCAGCAGGAAATACCTGATCGCAAGTCTTGATCAGTCGCTGCAAAGGATGGGACTTGATTACGTAGATATCTTCTATCACCATCGCATGGATCCGGATACTCCTCTCGAAGAGACAATGGGAGCTCTGGCACAGATAGTACGTAGCGGCAAAGCGTTATACGCAGGGCTTTCAAACTATGACGGCGAACATCTGTTAAAGGCTTCTGCCATCCTGGACAAACTTGATGTACCCTTTGTCATCAATCAGAACTGCTATAACATCCTGAACCGTACCGTGGAATCAAACGGTCTTAAGGAGACCTGTAAAAATCTCGATAAAGGGCTTATCTGCTTCTCACCCATGGCCCAGGGACTCCTTTCCGGCAAGTACATCGACGGCATTCCCGAAGACAGCCGGGTAAGGACCGACGGCAGATTTTTGAACGAATCAAAGCTTGATGACATTACCATGAAAAAAGTAAAGGCTCTTGATATTATCGCCAAAAGGCGCAGTCAGCTTCTCCCCGAAATGGCGCTCGCATGGCTCCTTCGCCAGGACGAGGTGACATCGGTACTTATCGGTGCCTCAAAGCCCGCCCAGATAACGGCCAATATCAAAGCATTGGAAAATACGGCCTTTTCCGAAGAAGAACTGGCGGATATTGACCGCATTGCAAATGAATCGGAGTGATAATCTAGTTGTATCTCAGCTTGATCTCAAGACCGGTTGTTCCCCCGCCGGCGATAAAGGTATATGTCCTGTTTTTCTTGACGGTGAAGTTTTCGCCCGGCTTGTTGTCTTCCTTATTTACCACCTGTCCGGAGAACTTGACCTGAATTGAGTCTTTACTGACATTACCTACGGTTGCGGTTATCTGACCGTTAGTGTATATAGTCTCGCCTGTTGTGGCCTCAACGGAACTCTGCTTTTCCCAGCCGGTTTTTTCAAGTTTTCCTCCGTCTTCACTGTAGCCTTGTGTCTCAACGGTTATTTTCCCGTTCGACTTTCCACATCCGGCAAGACATACCATCATAGCAACCATTAACCCAATTAATACCTTCTTCATACCAAAACCTCCCTTTTGTAACCATGAGGAATCTGTCGCGATCTTAACTATTCCAAAGCATCCTCTGAACCATCATACGGTTCATTATCTTCCGAATACATCTGCTCGGCAACCGCCTGTATATCAAACCCGTCAAGATCCTCTGCCGCAACGGAAAGAGAATACTTGATCCCTATCTCTATATCATACCATGTTATAAGATCTATGTAGCCTGTCTCATTAACGGAACGGTACATTTTTCCGGCCATGTTTCCACCGCCCCAGTTTGCAAGGGTGACGTCATCGGGTCCTGTAGTCCACTCCGTGTATATTCCGGATATATCAGCATCTTCGGCAGCACCCTGCTGCGCTCTTGCGGTAAAATACATGCCGTCAAGTTCAAAATCGAGCTGGATCAACGGGCCGATCCACTTTTCAGGATCTCCGAGATCTTCACACTTCATCCACTCCTGTACGTTTGCACCCTCCGGTGCTTTAAAGAGTCTTGTACAAAGCCCGTCTGCCTCTTCTTCCGTGATCTCTACCCACGGATTTGCGATACCCGTCTGTGCTTCTTCCCCGTTCTCATCCTGACCGGATGACGCTTCCGCTGCAGGTTCAGCGGCCTCATTCTGAACCGTTTCTGTGCCGGCTGTCTGATCTGCAACACCACTGCAACCGGTAACGGCTGAGATCGTCAGCACAAACACCCCAAGTAACGCGATCATACTTTTTTTCATACAACTCTCCTTTTATACAGTTATTACAAAACAGTATTTACATCTGCCTCAAGGTACGGGTTTATCCGCTTGATAAAGCCTTTTTCCTTCAGCATCTCCGAAATATCGTAACCTATATCTTCCGCAAGTCCTACCACTCTGTCCTTTAAATTCGGGCGGTTCGGGTGATATCTGGTATCCTCCCAGGCGGACTCATCGCTGTGAAGCCTCGCCAGTTCATCAATACGCGATACAAAACTTCCCGTCTTGTCAAGATCCGTAAGTGCCCTGTATGACCATTTATAGAACGGCATATACTTTCGTTTTAGAAGAAAATACAGCTCCATGGCGGCTGTCATGCCCTGGATCCTGCATGTTTCCGCAGCCACTATATCTCCCCTGGTCATGCATCTTTGATAATTGACCTGAAGGTTAGCGGAATATTCGTGCATCTTCTCGGCTATACGTATTCGCCATATGCTGTCCGGATAATATCCGAGAAGAAGTTTTCTGAACGCGGTAAACACTCCCGGATCATCGCGGAAAACCTCACCGTTAACCGCAGTCGCAAGACAGGAATAGTCCAGTCGCAGCCACTGATCATCAGTCATCGTACAATCTTTTGTATTACAGTCGATCCTGAGGATATTTGAGTAAAAATCATGGATCGACATTACCCCGCGACGTTCATCGAGTCTTTCGGTATAAAACGACCTTTCCTTTTCCCTGACAAGATCATTGTACGCCTCCGAAAGCTCTTCCCCAAACCGTTCCATGTCCTCATCTGTAAGCCACAGACATACACCGGTACCAAAATCATGATCTCTTGATATAACATCGTCATATCCGAAACAGTCACTGCCTTCTCCGGCTATGCCGACCGCTATCCTGCCTTCAAATGCGGGAAACCGGTCGCGGATCATCGGAGCCACCTGCTCATCGTAAAATCTGCGGTTGTTCAGCATCAGGTCCTCTCCCGGGTTTCATATTCCTCAATAACCTGTTCAAGAACGTTACAGGCAGTTTCTATCGTTTTTTTACACCTGAAACTCGGATCAAACGACTGGGGCTTTATGTCCTTGCATAGTATCGATCCGTATATTTTGTTGAATTCCCGGATAAGAGCAGTTGTCACAGCCTTGATGTCTTTGCTCTCATGTGCCTTCTTTTCCACATATTTCATGGAAAGGACGGATACTGCGGCCAGGATCGCCCCACAGGTATTTCCCGTCTGCATGCCGCCTCCATAGGCTCCAAGCATTATCATGTCCCTGTCGTGAAGTTTAAGATCATAATATTCGTTTGCAGCTCTTATCATAGTTTCTGCACAGTTATAATTCTGATCATAATAATATTTTTCAAATATATCCTTAAGCATTTCCCCTGTTTCCTTTCATAATATGCCACGCAAATGCCCTGGCCGTTCTGATCTCAGGTTCCCTGAAGTGATTGCCGCTGTTCCATTCAAGAATGCAGTCCGTCCCGGCATTTGTCAGGCATTCATAAGCGCCCTTTATATTCTCTCCTACCGTACGCATTATGGGATTTCTGGTCCTTTCCTCCATATCACCGAGGCTTAGATATACTCTGCTTGTTCTGATATCATTATTTTTCATGTATTCGGAAAATCCCGGAAACCAGACAGACGGAGATGCTGCCGCTACCCCCGAAAACATATCCGTCTGATATGCTGTCCATAATGCAAAAAGGCCGGCGAGCGAATACCCTCCGATAATATGTGTTTTGGACCGATCCGTGACCAGATTCATGACAGTTGCCAGAGTATCTTCCGCCCTTCCGCCAAATCTCTCTTTTCCGAATACAGGCGGAGCCTCCCAAGGAGACAGATCATCATTCCAGCGCTTTACACCAAGCGCTACAAGGTAAAAATCACCACCTGTCATATCTTTTAAAGCCGCCGCCTCGGTATCCAGATAACTAAGATCATGGTCATCAACCGGTTGTATCAGAACCGTTTTCGAAGCCGCATCGCCATATTCATATGTCATGATATTCTTTTTCATTATTTCAGCTGGACGTTCAACATCGTTAGATCATCAAACTGTGAAGCCTCTCCGACAAACTCGTCAACCGCACTTTGGACATTTTTGAGAAGATCCTCCGGACTTGCGTTAGCATCCCTGTTAAGTGCTTCTACCATACGCTCCGTTCCGAACAGTTCGTTTTCGCTGTCTGTTGCCTCAGCAACACCATCGGTATACAGGAACAGGCCGCCACCCTTTTCCAGAGTAAATTCATAGTCCTGATATTTTGTCTCTTCCATGGAGCCTACCGGCAGCTTATGTTTGTCTTTGAATATCTCATACTGTCCGTTTGCTTTTTTAAGTACCGGATATTCGTGTCCTGCATTGGTTGCGATAACATGTCCCGTAGATATGGTCAGGAATCCGAGCCAGACTGTTACAAACATATCATTGGCATTATTCTTGCATATCTGGCGGTTAACCTTCATAAGAGTCTCTGCAGGTGAACTGCCCATCATGGCATAATTGCCCACAAGGATCTTGGACATCATCATGAACAGGGCAGCCGGTACGCCTTTTCCGGACACATCCGCGATAACAAGGCCCAGATGATCATCATCTATCAGGAAGAAATCGTAGAAATCTCCCCCTACCTCTTTGGCCGGATTCATGGAGGCAAATATGTCAAAATCGGTACGACTGGGGAATGCCGGAAAGATATTCGGCAGCATATCCGCCTGGATCTGTGCGGCAAGCGAGAGCTCAGCTCCTATACGCTCCTTTTCGGCAGTAACCTTTGTGATATTATCCATATATATCTTGAGGTTGTCCTGCATCTCATTAAATTTCTCGGCCAGAATGCCCACTTCATCTCCGCTTTCTACGGGTATCTTCCGATCAAAATCACCTTCTCCTATATGACTGACACCTTCAGTAAGCTTTTTAATGGGATTTGTTATTGTTCCCGATACAGCAAAGGAGATCATGGTTATGATGATACCTACGATCGCAAAAAAGATCATGAACATCCTGTAAGTACCAAACAGTTTGTTCTGCATGCTCTGCTGTGAAGCCTCGGTCAGACGGTCGCTCTCTTCCTTGGCCATAACGGCAGGTGCAGTTACTTCATCAGTTTCAATCGACGCGCAGAAATACCATTTGGTCTCATCAAGTTCCGAAAAAGCTACATAACAGTCATTTCCCTCATACACACACTCCGTGATCCCGTTGCCCGATGAATGAAGCATATTGGCCAGATCATCACCGTTTACGTGCTTATCAAGGATCGGATCAAATGTTTCATCAGCCATATCTCTGTGTGCTATAAAATTCAGGTCATTGCCGAGAAGGAAGCAGGACCCCGTCTCGCCTATCTTAAGACTCATGACATCATCAATGACGCTCTGAAGAAGGATATCCGATGCCACAACACCCGCCGTCTTCCCACTTGCATCTCTGTAGGACATGGCGGCGGTGATACATGTATTTCCGTATGAATCCAGATAAGTCGGAAGCCAGACTAGCGTATCGGGTTTTTCCATAGCCGCTATATACCAGTCTCTGACCCTCGGATCATAATCTGCGTTATATTCGTTGTATTTGGAATATCTGTATGAGATACCGCTCTCGGTTCCGATATAAATATTGTCAAGGATGTCGTTTTCTTCAAGGAGCGGGCCGAACATATACTCGCAGTTTGAAAGTATCCTGACCTCGCGGTCGATCATAGGAGTTCTGTTCACTCCCTTTGCGAGGAAATACTTGGAACAGTTGACACCCGCCTCAGTCTCGTCGGGTCTGGGCATGTCCTTTCCGATAAAATTGCTGCTGTTCGAGTACAGACTTGCTGTATACTTCGCGGATTCGGTAACGATCTTGTTGACCGTATTAAGCTTGATATTCATTGCCTGCGCCTGTCTGGTAACAAGCTGTTCGAGATATCGTTCCGTTTGATCTATGAGGGAATCCTTGGCAACATCGGAAGAGTTGATACCGAGAGTAATGTTTGCCTGCTCGAATTCATCAACCATTGAATTCATAAAATAAAATGACTCGCCGAAAACAACCAGCAGCGATCCGAGTGACATTATCAGTATCACAAGCAGTATCTTTATACTGATCTTCATATTTTTAAACATCTCAATTCCTCCGTTAATGTGATCCGCAAATTGCAGCTTTTAAAATATCCTCAACCATATCATCATATTCGATACCGGCAAATTTTGCCTCCATCGGTATCAGGCTCGAGCTATTCATTCCCGGTACAGCATTGATCTCAAGAACATACGGTACATTATTACCGTCAACCATAAAATCAACCCGTCCGATTCCCCTTGCACCTGTTATCTCAAACACTTTCCGGGCCATCTCCTTCATCTTGTCGGAAATCTCTTCATCAAGCTCTGACGGCAAAGTATCACAATTTCCGGTAAATCCTATAAATCGTTCGTCCGGTTTGTCTTCCGGTGGGGTCAGGTCTATTCCCTCAGCTATCGGGAGCGTGATGAGTTTTCCCGCACTCTCATACATTCCCACCGTGTAGAAACGGCCGTCAATAAATTCCTCAAGCAATATGGGGTCATCAAACTCAAATACATCCCTTATATGAGGCAGATCCGCCCTGCTCCTGATCAGTTCGATCCCGTAGCTGCCGCCCTGGGTCGGGGCTTTTGCAACAAACGGGAACAGATCATATTCATGATCACCTTTTTCATATTCACTTTTTGAAAGGATCTCCCATCGTGGCGTGGAGATTCCATACCGGTCAAACAATAATTTGCATAATATCTTATCATTTATAAGAGCCGCAGATCTCATACATGAACCTGTAAAAGGTATCCGCTCATGTTCGAGTATACCCTGCAGTGTTCCGTCTCCGTATCCCTTTCCCTGAACACAGACGAAAACAGCTTCGGTGCCTGCATCTTTTAATGTCTTTACTATGTCATTGCCAAAATCCATAAGTGTGACGGTGTATCCGCGCCGTTCAAGAGCGGCCGCTATCTCTTTGGCGTTATTCTCTGAAGGTCCCCTCTCTTCCGCTGTCCCGCCGTATACAACACTTATCCTCACCTTACATCCTCCGTTTCTGTTTTCTTATTCTTCCCGATCAGAGGATCGATCACGACAAAGGCAACAGCCATAAGGGCAAATGCTATCGCCAGAGTCCTTATTCCTGCCTGATAACCCATGACCATTATCCCCGCAAATACAAGCGGCCCTGCCATTTCAAGAAGTTTCTTGATAAATGAAAGCACCGACAACGACTTTGATGCCCCCAGATTTCTGACTGCGGGCAGTGCAAGAAAGTAATTGTTCTGAACTCCGAATCCCACACTGTCAGCCGTTCCCAGAAGAGCCGAACCTATAAATGATGAAAGGAGTCCTGATCCTATACCCGGAAGGAAAAGACTCAATGATATGAGCAGGTTATAAACAAGGTTGATCCTTTTCAGCGCTCTTTCCTTAAACGCTGCTATCAGACCGGAAAGGAGCGGTCCGGCGTATACTATCACAACTCCATACAACAGCTGTGCCCTACCTACATCCGTAACTCCCTTTCCGATACTCTCAAAGTAGATCGGCAGGAAATAACTCGAAAACGAAGCTGCTATACAGGCCGGTGCGATCATAAGTATCACGAACAATGCCGCTGACAGTATATTCCGGCCGGAAACCGACTTGTCGGTATTTTCACCGGATTCCTCAACATGACGGGGAAGTCTGGCATTTTCCATCTTCATTATAAATAATGTAGTAACAAGTGTTGCAACTCCGGAAATGACAAATACAGTCTTATACCCGAATATATCGGCAAGAATGGCGCCAAGAGAAGCTCCGCAGTTCATTCCGGCATATATACCCGCATTCAGAAGTGCAAATCCGATAAGCTGCTGTCTTGAATCCTTACCGAACAGGGACAGGTTTCGCATTGTCATCCAGCAGAATCCATACCCAAGACCTACAACCGCTCTTGAAATTATAAACATCGGAAGATTCATGGAAAATGCGGAAAGGAATGTCCCGGCAGACACCATCAGAACACCTGCCACAAACGGAAGCTTCCAGCCTTTTTTCTCAAGTATCAGCGTCGTAATAAAGATGGCGGAACATGTCAGGAGTGTTTCCGCTGACTGCGGAAGACCGGCAGCAGTATTGTCCGATATACCGGGAAACG
>JBGUNV010000096.1:0-17871 GCA_045117595.1 Lachnospiraceae bacterium | reverse complement strand
GCAAAAGACTTCACGGAGGAAAGCCAAGAATTGGCAAGAAAAAACGGAATAACTCTTATAAACGGTTATGAATTTGCATCTTTGCTTGTAAAATACGGGCTTGACGCATCGTTTAGGTAATCCACTTTAGAAAAGAGAAGAACATCTCATGTAGTACGGTTTTCAAAGTGGCTTTAGTAGTTGTCTTGTATCCTATATCTTCCTAAATTAAATGCGCATTTAGCATTATAGCGTGTTGAGGAAGTTATTAGTCGTTATTCTGATCGGGCTCGTAGATATCAACCTGCGAAGCCCGTCTTTTGTGTTCTTCCTCGATAGCAGCATAGTGCTTTGAAGTGATATTGATATCGGAATGCCCCAGAACGTCCGCAACCATGTAGATATCACCAGTTTTGTTGTATAAAGCGGTTCCATATGTTCGCCTGAGCTTATGTGGGGTAAGTCTTTTACTAAGCTTCACTGATTGAGGGTTTACATCGCTTATTATGTATTGATTATTATAGTTTTACCATTATAGATATGGTAAAATATATACGGAGGATTTGTTATGATTTGCGTAGATATTGACGTTTTGACTCCGTGTTTACAGGATGCCCTGACAGGAGAAAATGTCGAAACAGAAGTCATCAGAATAAAACGTTCCAGCTTTTTACAAAAATACAATAAAAAGAATGGTTGGTATACTTCATGGGCAGATCTGGCAAAGAATAATGAGATCTACGCTTTGGTAATCAAGGGAACAGTAGATATTCAAGGACTACTTGCTATACGGAATGATACGGATATGCAGGCGGCGTTTGTTTCATGGATGGTTGCGGCTCCTCATAACAACTTACAAATAGTGGAGCAGAAGAAGTATTTAGGTGTGGGTGGCCATCTATTTGCAATAGCAGCCGCAAAATCCGAAGAATATGGATATAACTGTGAGATGACCGGATTTGCGGCTAACGAGACATTGGAAAAACATTATGTAGAAAACTTTGATGCAATCAGAATACATATGTTACATCCCTATCAGATTCTGATACCTGAAGAAGCCGGGAAGAGGATAAAGGAGATTTACACGTATGAATGGACAGATGATGAATTATAAAAGATATTATGAATCGTTAAAGAATACTCCGGAACCTGAGGAAGTCTTGAATCCTATTGCCATAGACTATAAAGGCCTTATAGCCTACGCCAAGACAAGGGGAGTTGAGCCTTGCGATTTATCTGATGAAGAAAAAAGCAGATTTATCGTTTCCAAAGAGGCTGCGGTAGTTTAAATCTAGAATGATTGGTTACCTTTTTGGTTACCCTAACGCTGATCGAGGACCTGCGGATCTCCTTTCTTACAGTATTTTCAGCGTTTTGGTGGGTCCGGTTCGAATCCTGTCACCCCGAGGCATTTTTTTCAGTATTTTCAATGCTTTGCGCTCTTTGCCAAATACAACTTAAGGTGACTACATAAACTATGATTGTTGGATAAAAACTGATACCTGAGATTACCGATGAGAAATATGGCATTTTAACAGAAACAGCTAATGAGATGTACTGTCAGATACCTGTACTAGAAAAACTCCTTACCTGGAACAGTTCCTGATAAGGAGTTTTTGCCGGAAGGTCATAGTAGTTTCGTTTCTTATCAGTAGGGACACAGATCGTGCTCGGGAACCCAACGTCCTGTAAGTCCGAGACCTCTGCAATCCTCGAGGTCGTAACACCAGCAAGAGGTAAAATCTCTCGAGGTATTATCTAAATCCCAGTAGCTAGATGTAACGTACCATTCCCTCTTCTTCCAGACTACGATCGTGCCGATCGAGTATAAAGGAGTGCCTTCGCTTTCGCCCGTATCAGCACCACCGGATATCTTCTCAAGCATGTTTTCATCAAGTTTCTTGTTCTTCAGATCTGACATTTTTTACCTCCTTTAAGTGTGCGCCGCCGCTTTTATGATACCATATCCCGGTCTCGCTATGTACCCGTGCAGCAATTATTTTTGTTTGCGAGAATACTATATCAGACAAACCGTAACAGGAGTGTCACACAACCGATCTGCACCAGTCAAGAAAAGTAGACATTTTTTTGACAAAGGGAGTGGACCACGGGGACGGGGTTAGTGGTTCATTTTTATGGAGATTCCAATAGAACGGAGTCTCTTTTTTATTGCAATTGTTTACATAGCATTTAACGTCGAAAATAGTACGGTTCACGTATAAGGGGTCAGTATTGATTGATGAATATACGATAACATAATCGGTATACAGGAGGAACCTACCATTCAATATAGATTGGTCGGGTCACGGAAAGCGTGGCCCGTTTTTTGGGCTGGAAAGAGAGATAAGGAAAGTGAGATAAATAGCGAAGAGATAGTATCTTGACAAGTATAGAATATCGATATAGTATATAGAATATCAATATATAGATATTCGATATAAAGGAGGCTGTATGAGTAACATAGATAAAACACTGCTGTCCGGAAGCATGGGAACGATGCTGTTAAAGCTCCTTTCGGAAAAGGACATGTACGGGTATGAGATGATCGAGACTCTCAGGTCGCGATCACAGAATGTTTTTGAACTTAAAGCCGGTACATTATATCCGCTCCTTCATACACTTGAGTCAAAGAACTACCTGACATCATATGAACAGGAGGGAGCGGGTAAAACACGTAAATATTACTCCA
This sequence comes from Lachnospiraceae bacterium, assembly GCA_045117595.1. Taxonomy (GTDB): domain Bacteria; phylum Bacillota; class Clostridia; order Lachnospirales; family Lachnospiraceae; genus UBA2868. The sequence goes on along the minus strand of JBGUNV010000096.1, from coordinate 15,203 downwards.
TAACGGATGCCGGAAGGAAATACCTGAAGGCAAAGCTTAGTGAATGGGAAACGTTTACAGGGGCAGTTGCCGGTGTACTGGCCATTTCTTATTAAGGGGGATATATCATGAGTTTGGAAGAATATATGGGCGCGCTTAAGGGACAGATCCGAGATAAGAGTGCGAGAATGCTTGTTTCCGATGAGATATCCGCGCATATCGAGGAGCAGGCCGATTCGTACCAACAAGCCGGGATGGACTATGAAGCGGCTTTATCAAAAGCTGTTGAGGACATGGGGGATCCGGTGAGCGTAGGAGCGGACCTGGATCGTATACACAGACCTCATATGGAATGGCGTTATCTGATTTTCATAATGTTTATCAGTATACTGAGTATAGTGATCCAATATCTTATTGCAATAAACATGGATTCGCGATCGATAACGGGAAATGCTTTTTTTGATATTTTCAGAAGACATATCATCGGTATCATGGCCGGAATCATTGCGATGTTTTTGGTATATCGTATTGACTATACTGTTCTTCTGGGCCGCAGCAGGCTGATCGGAGGGATTTTCATGGCGATTGTCACATTGATGGGGATCGCTTTTGGTATCAGGATCAACGGCAGTAGCGGGTTGATCCGTATAGGATTCGCTTCATTTTCGCTTCGTGCGCTGATGATGCTCTACATTCCTATATTTGCCGGTATTTTATATGAACTTCGTGGTAAAGGCAGATGGGTTATGGCACAGATTGTATTTTGGATGATATTGCCTGTTATATCGCCCTTCTTCACAGGGGATCTTTCGATACCGTCTGCACTTTTTATCCTGTTAGCGGAAACGGCTTTGATATTTATAGCCGTTCATAAAAACTGGTATGATATTGATAAAAAGATTGTTTACGGCGGGTTTTCGGCCGCCTTTGCTGCGTCCATCATTGCGGGTACAGCTTTTATACTCAGGTTGAACACATATCAGAGTGCCAGATTTGCCAACTGGATTTCTAACCTTGGAATAGGCAGCGGCATTTCTGATGATACTGGAGTTAATTATTTAAATGCCCAGTTGGGCAAGGTATTTGCACATAGCGCTATCATAGGAAAAAGTGATGAAGCTGTCAGGATAATGTCTGATATTCCGGGCTATTGGGCTGATCTTGTGATGGGTTCAATAGCTGCCATAGGTGGCTTGATCATGGTTGCAGGCATAATAATATGCATGCTTGTTCTTGCGATATATATGATAACCATTTCTGTCAGACAAAAGAACAGCCTCGGAAATATAACAGGGTGTGCCTGTGGTATCGTTGTAGCTCTTCAGAGCATCAGCAATATCCTGATCGTGTTTGGACTGCTTCCGATGACGGGCTCGACTCTTCCGATTTTTACCAGCAGTATTTCCTACGGTATCGTTGATTATGCGATGATCGGCATGGTCTTGTCGATCTACAGATATAAGGATATACGAAGAAATTACGCCCCGAAGAATATCCACAATGGCAAAAATCAGGAGATGGCTGCATAGCAGGGAAGATGTAATGACGATCGTTTTACCCTACGGAAGGCTATATCAATAATTACTAAGGCGGCTCGCCTTTATCATGAAAACTTGGAGGATCAGAAGGTTTTGTTTATATATGGCATGGTATTAAGGAATATGCTGATATATCAGTTACTAACAAATAAAACTCTCAACGCTGCTGAGAGTTTCTTTGGACTATTATTATAGATGAGTGGTTACCTTTTTGGCTATCCTGCTTCGAGGAAGAAGGATGCTCCCGGCGAGGGGCGTGGCGATTCTGCTGCCTGAGCGACCTTGAATTGATCTGATCCCGGAAGTTCGCTGTCAGAGCGGCTTGCGGGATTTTTGTTATTGTAAAAATCACCCCGATTTTTGGTTACCCTTGCGGAATATAAATCGGTTCAAATACGAAATGAGAACTATAGGTCCATCGGAAAGAAAAAGAAATGACAGTGAAGAGACAGTTTTACATTTGCATCAGGTTATGGCTGAGGATGCACAGAATATATCTTTGACCATTTTTTTGCTTGACAGGCTAATGATTGTTAGCTACAATATGGCTAATATACATTAGCAAAATGGAGGGAAACATGTCTACCAAAGAGAAAATACTGGATGCAGCATTAACGTTATTCGCAGAGAATGGATACGATGGAACAAGTGTGGAGCAGATTGCCAATGTTGTTGGTATTAAGGCTCCGTCTCTCTATAAACACTATAAGGGTAAAGAGGACATCCTGAATGCGTTGATTGACTCCGCAGAAGCGCGTTATGAGGAAATGTTTGGTTCTGAGAATAATATCGGGAAAGTGCCGCAGAGCCGGGAAGAGTTCATAAATGTGACGATGGAAAGAATCTCATTCACAATGCGGGATCCCATAATCCGTAAGACGCGGATGCTTCTTGTCCAGGAACAGTTTAGGAATGAAAGGATTTCCGAGGCTACAACCAGACACCAGCTGGACGGGATACAGGGGATGTTTGCAAAGATCATCAAGGGGATGATGGATAAGAACTTTGTTAAAAATGATGATCCGGCTCTGCTGGCAGTAGAACTTACTGCACCGGCTGTTTTGCAGATTGCAAGGTCAGACAGACAGCCGCAGTATGAGGAAGAATCCATGGCATACATCGAAAAGCATTTACGGCATTTTTGTAAGGTATATATGAAAAAGTGAGCAACACTTTTGCGAGCGAAAACACGGAGCCGGTAGGCGACGTGGGAGAGGATTGATCGTATGGATAAAAATGAAGAAAAGACGGTCGACGAAATCCGATTCACACCTATGGAATACAAGGCGGAAGCAGTTCTCGAAACTGAAAGACTGTTCCTTCGGAAAATGAACATGGGAGACTATGATGCATTGTATAAGGTCCTTGCGGATACTGACATTATGCAGCATTATCCGTACACCTTTGATGAAAGAAGAGTTCGTAGCTGGATAGAGCGCAACATGGAGCGATACCACAAGGATGGTTTCGGCCTTTGGGCAGTATGCCTGAAGGATACCGGTGAGATGATCGGCGACTGTGGGCTGACATTACAAAACATAGAAGGCGAAATGCTTCCTGAGATCGGATATCACATTCGCAGGGACTGTCAGCGTAAGGGTTATGCGAAGGAAGCGGCAAAAGAAGTGATGGACTGGGCGTTTAGGAATACAGACTATCCGGCACTATATTCTTACTGCAAATATACGAAAGAAGCTTCTATAAGGACTGCGGAGGCCATCGGGATGCAATTTGACAGGGAATATCCTGATGAAGCAAATGGAATAACACATGTTTCGGTGATACATAGGAGGACTTGATCATGAATGATTACATTGCATATTGCGGACTGGACTGTGAGGCTTGCGAAGCTCGTCTGGCAACAATCAATAACGATAATGAGTTGCGGATAAAGGTGTCGAAGGAATGGTCAGAGCTTAATGGAGTGGAGATCACGCCGGAGATGATCAACTGCTCCGGCTGCAGGATTCCGGGAGCAAAGACTGTGTACTGTGATTCTTTATGCCCGATCAGGCAGTGTGCGAGAGAAAAACAGATGGAAACCTGCGGCGGATGCCCGGAAATGGAGTCGTGCGAAAAGATAGGAGCAATTATAGGCAATAATTCTGATGCACGCGGCAGGCTTGAAAACGCCGGGAGCGTATGATGGCAAATGTAATAACAGGCTTTTTCTTGCAGTTTAATTGACGAGACTTTGAATGAACAAAGAGTGGTCTGAACTGAATAAAACATTGCAGCGGCAACTCAGAAAGAAGGATTCATATGAAGACCTCCTCCTTATAAAAGATTCCTACAAATTCAAGTTTATAGGGCTATATAGGACAGATTTGAACAGGAAATGACAGGATGATCCATTCCTGATCAGATATACTGATCGTGTCAAGTTCAAGGAAAGGAAACGAATAAGATGGAGTGGCTTACTGGCATTCGTACAGCAATCGATTATATGGAAGAGCATCTGAAAGATAACATCAGTGCGCAGGATGTGGCGGATCAGGTGTATCTGTCGCCGTTCTTTCTTCAGAGGGGATTCTCTTTGATGACCGGATACGGGATCGGGGAGTATATCAGAAACCGCAGGCTGTATCAGGCAGCATTGGATCTGAAGGAGACGGATGATAAAGTGATCGACATTGCATTTCGGTACGGATATGAAACACCGGAGAGCTTCACATAGGCATTCACCCGCTTTCACGGCGTAACACCATCACAGGCCCGTGACGGTGCGACCGTGAGGACGTTCCTTCCGCTGACAGTAAAACTACAGGTTCAAGGAGGCGATCAAATGAATTGCAAAATTACGAAAATGTTCGGGTTTAAGGTTATCGGTTTTCAAAAGGTATTTGATAATGATACCGCTTATCAGGAGATCCCGAAGTTATGGGACGAGATCTGCGAGAAGTATGCAGCAAATGTTTATGCCGGGAATGCTCCGGAAAATCCTTATGAGAAGGCTATCGTGGAGAACTGCATTGGAGAGTACGGTGTCTGCATAGACGATATCGGAGAGGGAAAGTTCCGTTATCTTGTGGCCGGCAAGTATGCCGGAGGCGAAGTTCCCGAAGGAATGGTGGTCTATGAATTTCCAAAAGGTGACTGGGCAGTATTTGACTGCATAGGTCCGATCCCGGAGGCTTTGCAGAGCCTGAACACACAGATTTTCAAAGAGTGGCTTCCGGGTAATCCGGACTATGAACTTTGCGGGAATGCATCTGCAGAGTGGTATGACTGTGTGAATGGAGAAAAGACAGACAAGGATTACCACAGTGCGATCTGGATCCCGGTGAAGAAGAAAGACTGAAAAAACCGAAAGCATTGTCTGAAAGAAGGATCGGGCAACCGGTTCTTCTTTCACAAGATGAAAGGAGTTCAAAATGAAAAGAAGACATAAAATAATATGTTACAGCGAAAGAGAAATGGACAGACGAGCAGATACCTTGATAGAACAGGGTTACAAGGTTGAGAGGTATTCAGGGGTACTGTATGTTCTGGCAATGTGCATCCCCACATATAAAGTGGTTTTTTGGAGGTAAACAAAAAAGAGGATAAGCACTCATTATATTCATTTAACGGAACCGGAAATAATTGTAGAGAGTTTGAATAAAGTAGAGCAGATTTATTGATGAATATAAAAACGGTATGGAAATAAGAGTAGAGAGACTGACTGAAGATAACTTTAATACCCATTCACTGGATAACTTTATCAGGCATCAGGTTGTCACAGAGTGCCTAAGAAATGTGGATGGGAATTGGATGCTTCTGCCTGTTTCATTTGTAGAAGAATGGAGTCTTGATAAGTGCAGAGAAGAAGCATCGGCAATAGCAAATAATCTATATGGGGACATGATAGATTATGGGGCATTTGTAGAGACAGATCTGATAGGATATATCACGGTTGGTACAGAAAGGATAGGAACAAAAAAGCAGTATGTCCAGCTTGTTACATTTCAGGTATCCGAACCATTTAGGGGTATGGGAGTTGGCAGAAAACTTTTTGAGAAAGCAGCCTCAACTGCAAGGGGATATGGTGCAAAAAAGCTTTACATTTCCGCTCATTCATCAAAAGAATCTCAGGCTGCATATAAGGCCCTGGGATGCGTGCAAGCCGAGGAGATAATACCTTGGATTGCGGATGAAGAACCCTTTGATGTTCAGCTGGAATATGTGTTATAAATTTGATTTTTCACGCACGTGTTAAACTTCCCGTACCCATTTCCGAAATTTCAGATTAAGAAATCGATGAAGAGGGACAGCGTTTTTGCAAAGTACCTGATATGCGGGAGTTATAGGTAAGCGACGTGGTAATAGAAAGCGGAATGTTATCACCTGGGTTTAAGTGTATACAAACATTATTAATGATGATAATATAGTGTTTGTAAACACTATTTGTACCGGGAGATAATAATATGGATAGTGAAGAATACTATAGAATGCTGGATTTATCGAACAGGCGGGTTCGGGAGAATAATTATTCAACAAAGAGGTTCTTACTAGACAAAATAGATTGGCGAGACAGATTGATATGTATTTCAGGATCAGGGGGATGCGGCAAAACCACGATGCTGTTGCAGCATATTCGCTCTGAGTTTAATAACGACTCTGATAAAGCCTTGTATGTTTCACTTGATAATCTATGGTTTGCAACCCATTCTCTGGTTGAACTGGCAGATATTCACTATATGAATGGAGGAACCCATATCTTCCTTGATGAGATTCATTATCTGAAAGACTGGCAAGTTATAATTAAGAACCTGTATGATAACTATCCCAAGTTGAATATCGTTTATACCGGTTCCTCATTGCTCAGGATAGACTTTGAAAGCGGAGATCTTTCAAGGAGACAGATAATATATAATCTTCCCGGCCTTTCGTTCAGAGAGTATTTGTATTTTGAAGATGTTATCGAGACGGAAGCATTGAGTCTGACAGACCTTATAAGAGATCACAAGACCATAGCAGAGGATATTACTCCGGATAATACTATACTAAAGCATTTTACGGAGTATTTGTTAAGGGGATACTATCCGTTCTATAAGGAAGTGTTTGCCGGATATGAACAGAGAATAGGCCAGATAACCAATCAGGTACTCGAAAGCGATTATCCGGCAGTTGAAAACATAAATTATTCTACTATACAAAAGATTAAGAAGATGCTGTTTATACTGGCACAGAGCTGCCCACAAACGCCCAGAATGACAGAACTATACAGCCAGCTTGAAACAGACAGAAATCAGGGATTGAGAATGCTCTATATTCTTGATCGGGCTAATCTTTTGAACATTCTGTCCTCAAAAAAGTCAACCCTAAAGAATATGGCAAAGCCGGATAAAATCTACTGCGATAATCCGAATATCATGTATTCGTTGACCGAGAATATCAATGTGGGCACAAAGAGAGAAACGTTTTTCCTTAACCAGTTAAAATCAGCCGGTCATGAGGTTCTATACCCGGATAAAGGCGATTTTATAGTTGACGAAAAATACCTTTTTGAAGTCGGTGGGAAAGACAAATCATTTAACCAGATAAAGGATATTCCTGATAGTTTTCTTGCAATTGACGATGTGGAGATCGGCAGAGGGAATAGAATACCCCTTTGGATGTTTGGATTACTTTACTGACGTAACGATCCGCCATGATTGATTAGAACAAATAAAGTGAGGAAAGGGAGAATCAGATGGACTTTTATGAAGGTATTGAAAGCTGAGAATCCGGGGACGGGGGAAAGTCGATGGAGATAAAGATAGCATTTTTACAGATTCTACCGGGAAGAAATCTTTCTGAGAATCTTAAGATAGGGAAGACGGCCTGTGTCGAAGCCGGAAAAAAAGGAGCTGATATTGCACTTTTTCCGGAGATGTGGAGTGATGGATATTATCTGCCACAGGAGGAGAACGAATTAAAGAAGCTGGCTATAGAGAAGGACAGCGAATTTATTGAGGAGTTTCGTGACCTGGCAAAAGAACTGAAAATGGCGATCGGAATAACCTTTCTTGAAGCACATGATCCGAGGCCACTTAACTCTGTGATCATTTTTGACAGAACAGGTAAGGAGGTTCTTCATTATTCCAAGGTTCAGATATGTGCATTTGATGCTGAAAGAGTTTTGTGCGCCGGAGAGGATTTCTATGTTTCGGATTTGGATTTTGGGAGAGGGACGGTAAAAATCGGATCAATGATCTGTTTTGACCGTGAGTTTCCTGAGAGCGCAAGAATACTGATGCTTAAAGGAGCAGAACTTATCCTTGCCCCAAACGCCTGTCCCATGGAGATCAACAGGTTATCAGCACTGAGGACCAGGGCTTATGAGAATATGATCGCTGTTGCAACATGCAATTATCCTGATGCACAACCGGATTGTAACGGACATTCAACACTTTTTGACGGAGTTCCGTGGCTTCGTGATGAGCCGGGTGTTCGAGATATGTGTGTAATGGAGGCGCCGGGAGAAGCCGGTATATATATAGCAACACTTGATCTTGATATGCTCAGGAATCACAGAAGAAACGATGTTATGGGAGATAAATACAGATGTCCCGGGAAATATGGCATTTTAACAGAGAATAAAGTAAGGGGAATAGAATGACTGAACAAGAAAGCTACGGAAACAGCTGATGAGATGTACTGTCAGATACAATATGAGCGAAAAAGAATGAGGGGTCAGTGGTTCATTTTCCGTAGGCAATCTTTATTATATCGTCAATACCCGCTTCTTCGATCGAAATATCTTTGATGGCTTTTTCCGATGAAAGTGAAGCAATGATATCTGCGGCAGTAACATCGGATTTGGCAAATCTGTACCGGGCAACATTTCCTTCGTGAGAGATCATCTCGCATTTTTCATGCCTTGGAGCAACCTCGTCACGTCGGCTCATCGAGGAACAGAACCTTGGGAGAGTGTAACATTGAGGCGACAAGATCTCCCTTAACGCGCTGTCCGAGCGACATCTGACGTACCGGCTTATCGAGAAGCTCTTTTATTCCGAGTATGTCGTCCATTACTGACATAGAATCCACTGTGAACACGCTTTCGGCCGCATCCGATGATCTGAAGAAGGCGGCTAAAGACGACCTTGAAGTCAGAAGGGCCAAGAGGGCAGAAGAGAAAAAGAAGGCGGAGAAGAAGACTGCCGAGGAGAAGCTCGAGAAGATCACAGAAGCAGCTGCTTTGGAAACAGGAGAGGGTACATCAATTGAAGGAGCCACGATCAATGTTGCAGTAGACGGTGTAACTCCGAGCACAGGCATAACCGGAACAACAGGAGTATCGGTAGACGAAAAAGCCTGACACATCCGGAGATATATTTTTTTGCCAAAGGGATATGACCTTTTTGCGATATAAGATATAATATACTTATGGTCGCGATTGCAGGTCATATCCTTTTCCATGCAGATTTGAATATGAAGCGCCATTACCTTGCGCAGACACTACTTTGGCATAAAAACTAAGGATTGCATAAAACACAGGAGAAAGCAGATCATGAAAAAAATCATTGCGCTTTTTACAGTCACAAGTATGCTGTTCATGATGACAACCGCGGGCATATGTGCCGAGACGGGCGAAAATGAGAACACTACGGAAGTTAATGCAAAGGGCGGGTCGACAGAGACCGGGCCGGAAGAGGCCGAGACAGCCCCTACCGGTGCCGATGGCTCAAAGGAAGAGGAGTCTGCCATAACAGACAATGTTGTGACCACAAAGCATGAAGTGGTTATTAAAGGCAGGAAGATAGCCTATACTGCAGAAACCGGCTCTATGGCAGTCAAAAGCGGAGAATCGGAGTGTGAGATCTACTACACGGCATATACTGTGGACAATGACAAGGATATGAGCGAGCGTCCGATAACATTTGCGTTCAACGGAGGTCCCGGGGCAAGCAGCTACTATGTTCATATCGGGTGTTTCGGTCCGAGAAAGGTAGAACTTGATCAACGTGGGGAAGCGTTGTCGCTGCCGGCGAAACTGGTGGACAACGATAATTCGGTTCTTGATATGACCGATCTTGTGTTCATCGATCCTGTCGGTACCGGTTTTTCACATGCGGTTGACGAAGACAAAACAGACGAGTTCCTTGGTTATGACAATGATGTAAGAAGCGTCGGTGATTTCATACGTCAGTACATTAACCGCAACAACAGATGGGGATCGGAAAAATACATTGCCGGTGAATCATACGGAACAGTAAGGGCTGTAGGCATATGTAAGTATCTTGCTGACACATACTCAATTTATCTGAACGGATTAATGCTGATCTCATCGGCGAACGATTACAGTGCATTTTTAGGACCGATCGGAAACGATAAACAGTACGCGCTGCTTCTGCCGACTCTTGCGGCTGATGCATGGTACCAGGGTTGTCTTGCAAAAGAATATCAGGAAATGGAACTTGAAGAGTTCCTTGATGAGGTTCGTTCTTTTGCTGAAAATGAATATATTGCGGGTCTGTTTAAGGGAAATACGCTGACTGATGATGAAAAAGAGAAGCTCACATCAAAGATAGCAGGATATACCGGACTGTCATACGAATTTATATCGGAAAAAAACATAAGGATCGAGTTGGAGGATTTCAGCCGTGAACTGTTGAAAGACAAGGGACTTCTGATCGGAAGAATGGACGGAAGGATAACCGGGCCGGTAACAGACGGCTCAATTGATTCCGGTGAGAACGACCCATCGATGATAGCCACGGATCTTGCAATGACCAATACATACCTGCAGTACCTTACGGATGAACTCGGATTTCAGACGGATATACCGTACGTACCGTTGTCCTACGATGTAAACTATGCCTGGGATTATTCTGTTTATGATTACCAGACCGTGGGTCTGGGATCTCTTTCGCAGGAGGATATGATCAGGGAATGCATGTCCAAAAACAGGTTCCTGAAGATATGGGTTATCTGTGGTTATTATGATGGCGCAACACCGTTTTATGCCGTAGAATGGATATTCAATCATGTTTTCATAAATGATGATCTGAAGGATAATCTGCAGTTTTCGCATTATCCTTCGGGACATACGTTCTACATTGATAAAGAAGTTTTTGACAGTTTCAGGAGTGATGCTGAAAACTGGTATACAGGAGGAAAGACCACTGAATAAAGGGAGGATGATATTATGATCTATGAGGAAATCGTAAAAAAAGCAGCCAAGGCAGCAAAGAAGGTTAACAAGGATGCTATTAAGCAGCATCTGGCCGTTGAGTTTGACATTGAAGGAGAGGGCGAAGGAGCTTTCTATGTTGAACTTGATAAGGGAATGATCGATGTTCAGCCATATGAGTATTATGACTGTGATTGCCGTATCCGCGGTAATGCTGATGTTATTATGGATCTGATCGAAGGTAAGATTGATGAGACGGTTGCATACCTTCAGGGCAGGTTCCGCGTTGAAGGCGATTTTGAAAAGGCAGTTGAATTTGCGAAAGCGGTAAGCAATATTGTTGTTCCCAAGGCTGCGCCTAAGAAACCGGCGAGAAAGACTTCGACAAAGTCTTCAACAAAATCTTCAGCAAAAACTTCTGCCAAAAAGAAAAATTAGGTTTTACCGTCTACAACGGACTTACCCAGCCATTTCTTTTTGTACCAGTAATACATGACGATAAGGCCACGGATGCACTCATCCGTGGCTGTACCGGCATATATTCCGGCAACGCCCATCCCAAGTACCACACCGACAGTATATCCTGTGGTAAGCCCGAGTCCCCAGTTGCACAGAATTCCCATTATGAGCGGGAAAATATATGCTCCGGCAGCCTTGAGGCTGCTGACAAAAGTCATGTTCAGACACCGGCCCGTCTCAACAAAAATATCCGCGATCATTATCATCTGACCTAGAGAGATGATGTTCTGATTTGATGTAAAGAACTGCAGGGTGTACCGGCACAGGAGCGCATTGACTGAAGCCAGTGCTATGGTTATCGGCATTGATGTTCTGAGCGTTTTGAAAACCCTTTTGTACGCTTCGTCGGTTTTTCCGGCACCGACAAGGTGTCCTGTTATTATCTGTGTCGACATTGCGGCTGCATTTGAGAATATCATCGCAAATGCGATAAGAGAGTTACAATAGGCCCGCGCATTTACCGAGTCGTTTCCCATACCGTTTACAAATGAAAGCAGAGTCGTCTGGTACAGGTTATATGTAAGATTTTCTCCTCCCGAAGGAAGACCGATCTGTATCATCTTGACGAGCAGTTTGCCGGGGAAAGGATTCAGATATTTCAGCGAGATCCGGCCGGTTCCCGTCACATAGAAGAAAACCAGAAGAGCAGCTACTGCAAGGAGCCGGGCGGCAACCGTCGATAAAGCAACTCCTGCAACACCCATTTGGAGAAATTTCAAAGGTCCGTACAGGAAGAGATAGTTTCCTCCGATGTTGACGATGTTGATCGCAAATGTGACCCACATACCGATCTTGGTATAGCCGTTACATCTCATGATTTGAAGCATTACATTAAAGACCGCGGTCAGAAAACCTCCGCCGCCCACAATGTAGATATAGATCATGGAATAGGGCCGCATCTCTTTTGACACATGGAGAAAATTCATGATCAGCGGGTTCGCGGCACAGAAAACTCCGCTTAATACCAGGCCTACAACAAGATTTACCGAGACGGCTAGCGTATATATCATGTTCATCCTGTCATACTGTTTAGCGCCAAGGTACTGTGCAACGACAACGCTTGTAGCTGTTGCTATGACGTTAAAAAGTATGTTCATCATGAACATGATCGTATTGGCGTTTCCGACTGCGCCTACAGCATATTCGTCATAGTGACTGAGCATCAGGGTATCGACGTTATTCAGCATCGTGTTCAGGAACAGTTCCAGAAACATAGGCCCTGCCAGGATCAGAAGCGGTGTATTTTCATCAATTATGATCGTTTTTTTCTTGCTCATATATGTACTATATCTTATGATTGACAACAAAGGGACAATTGATATTCCTGATTTCGTTGATGTTATAATATGATCATACGATCACGATGTAAACAGAAATTTTTATAAAAAAAATTCAGAACAACAGGAGCTTTTGACATGAGCAGAAAAATAGTGGGAATGATCGCGGATATATTGATGTATGCTCTGTTTATCGCCCAGATGCTGTACGTTTTTATCGGAAATAATGTACATGAGGTATTGGGCATCTGCTTTTTCATATGTCTGACAGTTCACGTGGTCATAAAGGGCTGGTGGTTTGGAAGTCTATTTAAAAAGAAGGACGCTTCGCGCCGGGCGTTTGATATTGTAACATGCCTGCTGTTCATATCAATTCTTGTTCTGATGATAAGCAGCATGGGTGTTTCAAGGTTTATTTTTCCGTGGTTTCTTTTTCTCGGCAGCAGTGATCTCCACAGGTATATGGCAACGGCAGTGCTCACGTTCGGGGTGCTGCATGGCCAAATGGCGATGTATCGCCGTGCCAAAAACAAAAAGATGGCAGTATTACTCACTGCCCTGGGATGTATCGCCGCATTATCCATAGGGATTTTTGCGGTTCCGTATATGAACCGGCATTTAAGATCTGTTGAGATCTCATATAAGGAAAAGGTGCCGGATGAGAAGATTGAATGGGCAGGTGATAAGCCTCTTGTAGTGTATTTTACCCGTGTGGGAAATACCGATTTTGAATCGGATGTTGATGCGGTATCAGGAGCATCGCTTATGATACGGGACGGTGAACTTACGGGAAGCGATCAGTTCCTGGCAGATATGGTGGCGGATATGATCGGTTGCGATACTGCAGCGATCACGCTTACCGGAAAAAGATACCCGTCGTCCTATAACGATACGATCTCGGTAGCAGGTGTTGAGCTTCGTGAACAGGCAAGACCTCAAATAGAGCCGATAGATATATCCGGATATGATTCCGTCATACTGATCTATCCGCTCTGGTGGAACTCGATCCCGATGCCTGTTGCTTCGTTCCTGGAGCAAAATGACTGGGAGGGAAAGACTGTTTATCTCATCGCAACACAGGGTAGCAGCGGATACGGAAGCACCATATCCGAGATCGTAACTCTGGCAGCAGGCGCTAACGTAATTCCGGGGGAGAGTATATACTGTGAGGATATTCCGGATGCCGGAGATAAACTGAAGGAACTGATAAAAAGCTGGAATCGGAAATAGTAAAGGAGCAGATCGGAATGAAAGAATTCTACATAACAGATGACGGGATCAGACTTCATGCAAAGCTGGAAATGCCTGAGGGGAAGGAGAAATGTCCGCTCGTCATAGTGGTACACGGTTATACCGGACATATGGAGGAAGAACACATAATACAGGCCGCAAAGGCTGTGACTGATGCGGGATATGCAGCTTTGCGTGTTGAAATGTACGGTCATGGAAAAAGCGACGGCATGTTCAGGGACCATACATTATATAAATGGGTGACTAATATGCTCACGGTTGTTGAATATGCGCGGGGGCTGGATTTTGTAACGGATCTGTATCTGTGTGGGCATTCACAGGGTGGACTTCTCGTTATGCTGATAGCAGGAATGTGCCCTGACAGATTCAAGGCGATCATCCCGCTGTCACCTGCATGGATGATACCTGAGCAGGCCAGGAAGGGCGTCATGCTTGAGGCGATCGTGGATCCGTTAAATATTCCGGATGAATTTGTACAGGATGAATCCAATATATTATCCGGAAATTATATAAGAACCGCCCAGACATTCCATGTTGAGGACGAGATTGAACGATACAGGGGTCCGGTACTCATCGTTCACGGAGATGAGGATGAGGCTGTGCCATATGAGTACGGGGTTAAAGCCGCAAAACTGTATGAGAACGCAAAGCTTGTTACGATAAAAGGAGATGATCATTGTTATAATTACCATCTTGACCTGGTAACCGCTGCGATCAGGGAGTTTCTCGAGGAAATGGCGGAAAAACAACCGGACTGCCAATAGCAAAAATCATCCCACAAAAGAGAAATGTAAAATATACTTGACAATATTCCATCAGGGAGTTATCATGCATTCATGAAGATCATTTTTTTGCCGTGAAAGGAAAGGTGAGTGTAATGAATGCAACATCATTGGGATTTGTAGTCGGTCTTATGATAGCGGCCGTACTGCTTGTTTTTATCTTCAAGTATGCGAACAAGGACGGTAAGGTCAGGACTGAATATGACGAGCGTCAGAAGTCTGTCAGGGGTAAAGCATATAAATATGCGTTTTTTGCGGAGATATTTGCTCAGGCACTTCTTATGATGACACTGATGAGTGGAATAGAGCTTCCGATAGAAAACTATGCGCTTGTATTTATAGCGATCATTATCGGATGTATGGTGCTGGCAACATATTGTATATGGAATGATGTCTACTGGGGACTCAACAATGATCACAGACGGTATCAGATAGTCTTTGCGGTGGCACTTGTTTTCAATATACTTCCGGTGTTCTTTAACGCCCTGGGAGGAACTCTGATAGAAAACGGCAAGATAGGCATGCCACTGCTCAACATAGTTGTTATCATCATGATGATCGTTGTATATGTTGAACTGCTGATTAAGAAGGTCATAGATAAGAAGACAGCTGAGGAGGTATGAGATCATGAAGAACCTCAGACTCAAATCTGCCCGTGCAGCACTCGATCTGTCCCAGGAGGATCTTGCCATAAAATGCGGAGTATCAAGGCAGACGATCAGCGCGATAGAAAAGGGCGATTATAATCCTACTATCA
>JBGUNV010000095.1:0-3146 GCA_045117595.1 Lachnospiraceae bacterium | reverse complement strand
TTAGGGCGTAAGGAGATCTCAAGAATGCGAATCGATAATGAATTAAAAATACTTGCCGTGAAAACGGATATGACAATAACAGAAATGGGCCGCAGGTTAGATAAGTCGCCGCAGGCCTTTAGCCAGAAAATAAAAAGAGGCACCTTTACTCTGGATGATCTGCAGGAGATCGCCATAGCGACAGGCAGCACGTTTGAATGCGCCTTTGTGCTTCCGAATGGTGACCGTATCGAGATTGGAGGAAGAAAATGATCCGATATATAGAAGGAGATATATTTAAAAGTCCTGCGCAGGTAATTGTGAATACAGTAAATACCGTTGGCGTTATGGGCAAGGGGATCGCTCTGGAATTTAAAAAACGTTATCCGGATATGTTTCAGGCATACAGAGATATCTGTGACAGAAGAAAATTGAAGACAGGATCTTTGATGCTTTATTACGAGCCGGACCATTGGGTTTTACTTTTTCCCACTAAGGAGAATTGGAGAAATCCCTCCCGAATGGAATATATAGAAGCAGGACTGGCTAAATTTTGCAGGACTTATGCTGAAAAAGGAATTACATCGGTTGCATTTCCGAAACTGGGATGCGGTAACGGCGAATTAAACTGGTCAGAAGTTCAGCCTGTGATGGAAAAATACCTTAAGGATCTTCCTATTGATATTTATATATATCTCGGCACAGGTCCGGATCCTATTCCAGAGCATAAGATTCAGGAAAAGACTGTAGATTGGCTTCGGCAGAATGCAAAAGACATGTCTTTCCAGGGCCTTGAGGATGATATCCGGTATAATTGCTCTATTATCCCGTTTTCTTTTTCTTCTGCAGGTACGGATTGGAATGTCATCTGGCAGGAAGGGCTTCTTTTTGAAAACCAGAGTTCAGATGCAGTATCGGTCACTGTAAACGAAGATGCGTTTTTTGAAATATGGTCCGATCTTCGCGCCAGCGGGATTGCATTAAAGGGCGCGGCTGGTTCGCCGGGGCGGCTGGTTCTTGATCTTTTATTATCATTGGGGTATGTCTCTGAAATAAGGATAACAGACAGCCGGAATGGCGAAAAGGCGGATGGATATCAGATCAATTCCGGAGAAGGCCGGGTATATGCCTTGAAAGGATGTGTCGATGAGTTATAAAGATATCATTTTGAAAAATGAAGAGTATGCTCCGGCACGATGGTGGCCGCATTATGCATATCATTACACGGATATAAGCAATGCGGTCAGCATTTTGGAGAGTGGGATGCTTTACAGCCGGTTACGTGCTGAGGAACTTCACGTTATGATGAATGACAATGCAAGTCGTCAGGTAATCGATATGACCGCTCAGAAAACCGCTTCGTATGTACGTTTTTATTTCCGACCATTGACGCCAACGCAATACCATAACGAAGGGTTTAAACACAGGGACCTTCGATATGATGGAGATCCTAACGCCAATGTTCCGGTTCCCATATTCTTTTTCTTTCATTTGGAGCAGCTCCTGTCAGATCCGAATACCTGTTTTTCGGAAGGATCAGAGGCTGGCGGAGGAGTTCCCGTGCTTAAGGGGGAGGATGCGTTTGCCAATCTGGATTTTGAGATGATTTACAGGAATGGTCCATACATATCTCAGGATTCTGAAAACAGGAAAAGAGAGGGTTCACTCAGACAATCTGAAATACTTTACCCTGACATGTTTCAGATAAACGGGTTTTTGGCCGGGATCGTATGCCGCAATGCTGAAGAAAGAACAACTCTTCTGAATCTTCTTAAGGATAAGAGCAACCGGCTATTCTCTTATTGGCAGCCTCGCATCAGGGTAATCAACAAAGATCTTTACTATAATAATGGATTGTTTATTGAGAGCTGTGGCCTTCACGGTACAGATTTCAGTATTATATTCTCGGATGCATATCCCAGAAAGAGATATGCAAATAAAAACATCAGTGATTTACAGCTTAAAGCAAGTGCCAGGTTTGAATGGCTGCATAAAAGTGAACTGTTGCAGCGAAAAGACTTTGAATGGACCATGAATTATCTGAATGCAAAGCCAATTACCTTCTGTGGTATGCCGGAGATAAAGAAGGCTACAGATTTATCAGTAAAGGTCTACTTGGAGAATCAATTAATGTGTTATCAAAAACTTTCTCTTCTGATAGGGGGATATTGATATTCATCCGGAACCTATCCGGCTGCATTAATAATTATCTTGTCCCTCACTATATAGTGCTTCACACACAGGGAACCGGATATATTGTTGACGATATAAGTGAATATCTCAAAATCAGAGATTTTCGATCAGAGAATACGCCCCATTTCTTGAATGGGCAAGTGATTAATCAGGAAGAGGTACTGGAAGAGATCTATCAAGAAAGCCTGGAAGAACGAATTATCTCCCATCTTGCTGAGGTGAAGGAACTGTCTTTCTCAGATGCAATGATGGTTTATTACAGTAGTAAGCTTGCATGCAGAATACATAGGGGCGAATATGGTGTACAATACTTGGATCATAAAGTTATGGCCCGGATTCTCTGTGAAACAGAACCGGAGTTGTTCTCACATAACTGACGCCATGAAGCGTGTGGCCAACAGGGGCATGAACCGGAATAGAATTTCTGCCTCAGCGTTCGAATTGTCTCGCTAACAGGGCAAAGTGTCGCGTTAGAAGTGAGACACACTAACGCGATTCTGTTGATTCTCATCTAAAATTTTGCTAATATCCCGTTTTTTCGGGTTTTTACACTTTGTGACAATGTTACAAAAGCCATATATCAGAACCTGCCTGAAATGCCCAGTTTTTCATTCATTTTGCACAAAAAATTTCGCGCTCCTAAGCGAGGGGTCGGAGGTTCGAATCCTCTCGTGGACGGGTGAGCGACTACAGTCGAACACTTCAGAAGTGCCGTCTGTAGTCGCTTTTTCTATGTCTTCAACCTTGACGGTATTCCCGTCTCCGCTGAAATTCAGCGTAATCAGGAAGTGATCGTCATACAGGAAGATGGCATTGACAAAAGTATCGATCAGTCGCTTTTTAGCATCCAGATTATCCGTGTTCATATCACGCATGGTTTCCAGGAAGAATTCAATGCGTTCTTTGGTCAGCTTTATTCCCTTTGCAAGCTCTCGGTCAGCGAGGGCCTTTTTTAATGCCGCTTTCTGCCCGTT
>JBGUNV010000094.1:0-6761 GCA_045117595.1 Lachnospiraceae bacterium | reverse complement strand
ATATTTGCGACATGCTCTTCCTTGTTCAGTATAGCCTGATAAAGATGAGCGATGCTCCATCTCTGGGGTATGTTGAATCCGAATTCCTTTGTAAGCTTTGCAGCTGCCTCCTCGGTAATGGTATTTCTCCATGTCCTGAACGGTACAAGGAGGTTTCCTGCCTTGTCAAATGCGAGATAGCCGTGCATCATTGCCGAAAATCCGATCGATGCAAATGACGTCGGAACGATACCGTATTTATCCTTTATATCCTTTTGAAGGTCGGCATAACAGTCCTGAAGTCCGCCCCATATATCGTCAAGTGTATATGTCCATATTCCGTTGTCGAGACGGTTCTCCCACGAATGTCCTCCGGTGGCGAGAACTGTTCCCTTATCGTCTATGACTACCCCCTTGATCCTTGTTGATCCGAATTCGATCCCGAGATAGGATTTTCCTTCAGCGATAAGATTTTTTGCATCCATAACTCTTCTCCTTTTTGTATATTTTTAATATGGCCATTGATACAGATCGCTCTCTTTAAGCACTGTTGCGTTGTACTCTTTACCTCCGAGCATTATCGAAGGGACCGCTGCTGTATTGGTATAGAGTTTCTCGTTGACATACTGGTATTTGTACGGTTCCTGCCCCTTGCGCAGTTTTTTGATCACCGATTCCACTCTCGGTCCGTGCAGCGGATTGCATTCGCCGATGCAGCTTATCTGTCCCGCAACAAGGCTTGAGACCGCCTGTTTGTTAACTCCGTCAAATGACACGACCATGATCTCGCCGTTGGCTATGTCGCTGCCGCACTTTCTGCCGCTTGCTTCAAGGACCTCTATGACTCCCAAAGCCTCGTTGTCATTCTCACAGTATATCACATTAACATTGTCATAGTTGCGGAGAATCTGGAACATTGCTTCCTTGGCTTTGCTCTTTGTAAAATCTCCGCTCTCGTGCGCCACGACATCCCAGCCGTAAAGCTTTGCCATGTGATCAAAGCCTTTTGTCCTGCCGATCTGTGCGGTACTGCCGATCGTTCCCTGTATGTCGACGATATGTACATCTTCGCTGGCAACACCCTTTTTCCTGAAATAGTAGGACATCCACATACAGACCTTGCGCGCTTCGAGTTCAAAATCCGATCCGACCCAGCATGTGAACAGATCCTCATCCGCCACATCGACCTGGCGGTCAACTATTATGACAGGTATACCGGCTTCCCTGGCTTCCATAAGGACCGTATCCCATCCGGTCTCCGTTACCGGCGCAAGAACGATATAATCGACTTCCTGCTGTATGAATGAACGTATGGCGGTTATCTGGTTTGTCTGTTTCTGCTGTGCGTCTTCAAATATGAGTTCATATCCGTTTTCTTTCGTGAATACGGACTTCATTGATTCGGTATTGGCATTTCTCCAGTCGGATTCGGCTCCGAGCTGGGAAAAACCGATCGTTATAAGATCTTCTTCCTCAACTACACGTTCAGCCTCCGTGCCTTCGGCGGGAGAACATCCCGCCAAAACACAACAGAGGCTAACGATAAGAATTGCTTTAAGTGTTTTGATGATTTTCTTTCCGATCATGCCTGCTTCTTAAGAGACTTCTTCTTGCGGGCGATCACTACAGACTGTACTACGAGGAACAGACAGAGCATTCCCGCAACAGTTATTCCCGTCCACCATGCCTGATCGAAACCGGCTGATGAAACTATACTCTGGATCGTAGCAAGAGAAAGCACGCCGAACAGTGTTCCTATGATATTTCCGACACCGCCGGTAAGCATCGTACCTCCTATGATCGATGACGCTATGGCATTCATTTCGGCACCGGACGCATGCGATGCAGCACCCGATCCTACATGCAGGAAGTATACATATCCGCCTAGTCCGGCAAGTATACCGCACATAAGATGTGCAAAGAACTTGGTCCTCTTAACGTTGATACCGAGCATCAGCGCACTTGTTCTGTTACCGCCCACTGCATAAAAGGCACGTCCCAGTTTAGTATATCTGAGAACAAAGAACAGCACAAGTACTGCCAGGAGTGCAACGAAAACGCCTATCTCGATCTTGGCCGGAACCAGATTTCCCTTCTTATTAACGGTGCCGAGAAAAGCGATCCTGATAGGCTCTTTAAGCTCATTGAACGCTTTGTTCTCAACGTTGAAGGGATTCGTATGAACTATCGTTGTCATACCTCTTGCAAAGAACATGCCTGCAAGCGATACGATAAAAGGCTGGATGTCAAGGTAGGCTATAAGATATCCCTGAATAAGTCCGTATGCCAGACCTATGCCGAGTGCTATGAGCATTGAAACGAACACACTGCCCGGAGTCAGGTTCTGCTCGGGATTAAGTACGTTCCGGTCAAGATAGACCGCGCAGCACATCGAAACAAGTGCGGCAACACCGCCGACCGAGATATCTATGCTGCCGATGATCATAACGAGCGTAAGACCGCATGCCATAAGTATCAGGGCAGCGTTTGCATTCAGTATGTTAAAGAATGTCTGGAGCTTTAAGAAGCCCTTTCCCTGGAACAGCATCGCACCGATATACATCGCAAAGAAAACGACGATGGTGATCGTAAGGAGGATAGTCGTATCAGATATACTTCTTTTGGTCTTCATTTACGCCACCCCCTTTTTGCCGGTAAGCTGCCTGAACTTTGCGCCCAGCCACTCTCTTACCGTAGGTGCGGAGAATACTACCAGCACGATAACGACAACAGCCTTATATGCCGACAGTGCGTCCGAACTGACCTTGAACTTGTACAGCGTGGTCGTAAGGAACTGAATAACGTAAGCGCCGATGATCGATGCCCACATATTGAACTTACCGCCGCCGAGAGGGTTGCCGCCGAGTGCTACCGCAAGGATCGCATCCATTTCAATATCCTTGGCTATTACCGAGTAGTTAATGGTAGAAAGTCTGGATGTCTTGATAAGTGCCGCAACAGCCACACACAGTCCGAGTATGACGAACGAGATAAACTTAACAAGTTCGGGATTTAATCCGTTAAGCCTTGAAGAGCTCGGATTGATACCTACTGCCTGTGTATAAAGGCCGAGTGTTGTGAACTTGAGCACAAGGAATATCACGATGATGCATATAGCCGCGATAAATACCGGAGCCGGAACGGGGATTCCGGGGATAAATCCTCCGAAATACGCATACTTGGGATCCGGTACTATGGGAAGTTCATTGTTGTTTATCCATGCTGCGATCGAACGTCCTGCTGTAAAGAGTATCAGTGTGGCGACCATGGGCTGGATCTTGAAATAAGCGACCAGTACACCGTTAAAAGCTCCACAGATCATCCCGACGATGCAGGCTACAAGGAACCCAACGATAATGGGAGCCTGAAGCTCTTCCGGACGTGAATTGGATCCGCACAGTACTCTCAAAAGAGCAGATCCGCAGATCGCTATCGTTGCTCCGACGGAGATATCCTGTCCGCCCGATGCTGCGGTAACAAGCGTCATTCCTATGGCAAGTATCGCAAGCTCCGAGCCGTAATCAAGTATCGTAATAAGATATCCCGACAGAACCGGGTTGCCCGCCGAATTGGTCTTCGGAGTTATAACGAAGAACGACGGATCGAATATAAGATTGAAGATTATAAGAAGCAGCAATGCTGCAAGCGGTATAACGATCTGGCTGCGCAGTAATTTTGTTAAGACCCCGGAGCCTGATTTACTGTTGTTATTCATTTTTTTCACCTCCGGCAATCGTACTCATTATCTTGTTCTGGTTAAGATCGTCTCCGGTCAGTTCTCCTACAACATGTCTGTCACGCATGACGATAAGTCTCGAACATGTTCTTAACATCTCATCCGTCTCTGAAGAGATGAACGTAACAGCCATACCTTCACTCGCAAGCTTTAACACAAGCTTCTGAATATCGACCTTTGTGCCGACATCAATACCTCTTGTGGGCTCATCGAGTATCAGATAATCGGGATGTGTCAGAAGCCATCTCGCAAGTATGACCTTCTGCTGGTTTCCACCCGAAAGCGACTTGATCGGAGTATCGGCCGATGCAGTCTTGATGTCGAGAAGCTTTATGTACTCATCGGCGAACTTGTATGCTTCGGCTTTACTGAAAGGATGAAGCGCGCCCTTTAAAACCTGATATGCGAGCACGATATTGTCTCTTACGGACAGATCGCCGACTATACCGTCAACCTTACGGTCTTCGGGAAGATAAGCGATACCTTTCTTCATTGCATCTATGGGTTTCGAGATCTTAACCTGTTTTCCGTCCTTTGTCTTCTCACCGCTAAGGTTTCTGTCGGCTCCGAAAATGGCACGTACGCATTCGCTTCGTCCGGATCCGAGAAGTCCCGTAAAGCCGTTGACCTCACCTTTGTTTATATGGAAATCAAAAGGATGTACCGCTTCGGTACTTGACAGATTCTTTGCGGTAAATACAGGCGTCTCGCCTTCTTTCTTCTCATAAGTTGCATTCTCGCTCTTGATGTCGGACATATCATCAAGTTCCTTGCCGAGCATCTTCGATACGAGCTGAACTCTCGGAAGATCCTTGATCTCATACTCACCGACCAGCTGACCGTCACGAAGCACCGTGATCTTGTCGCAGACTTCATAAACCTGATCAAGGAAATGTGTAACGAATATGATACCTACACCCTTTGCCTTGAGGTCTCTCATGAGCTTAAACAGTTTTTCAACTTCCTGTTCGTCAAGAGAAGAAGTCGGCTCATCAAGTATGAGTACCTTACAGTCCATATCAACGGCACGCGCTATGGCGACCATCTGCTGTACTGCGATGGAGCAGCTTGCAAGCTGCTGTGTCGGCTTTGCGGGGATCGTAAGCTCGTTAAGGATAGCCCCTGCAGCCTCATTCATCTTCTTCCAGTTCTGTATATTGCCCTTCTGTCTTCCGATAAACATATTCTCGGCTACCGTAAGATTGGGGCAGAGAGTAATTTCCTGATAAACAGTACTGATACCCTGGTTCTGTGCGTCCTGAGGCGATTTGATCGTTACAGGTTCTGCGCTCTCACCAAGGAAAATATCCCCGCCGTCTTTGGGATAGACCCCGGTCAGCACCTTGATCAGTGTTGATTTTCCGGCACCGTTCTCCCCCATAAGCGCGTGAATCTCGCCTTTGCAAAGTGTAAAATCAACATTCTGCAAAGCACGTACTCCCGGGAATACCTTATCTATACCACGCATTTTAAGTACTTCGTTTCCCATAATGAGTGGATTCACCTCCAAATCCGTTTGTTCAAAAAAAGGGCGCGAGCTGCGCAATTGATATGTACGCTCCCGCGCCCTTTTTCATTGATCTGTTTCCAGATAACAGATTGCTCCATTTCTTCGAAACTTTCGCAATCCTGAAGCTATTCGGAAAATTTCTGCTTCGCAGATTTTCCTCATACCTTCCTGTTTTCCGAATACGAGCACCTCCTCGCATATCTGCGGTCGGTGCTCACATCCGTTAAACTTATCTTAATTAGATTCCGTAGTTCTCTACATCGTCAGCTGTGATCGTTGTAGCGTCGAATCCCTTCTCGTTCATGACGATAGTCTTTTCAGCGGGCTCGTTACCTGCCTGAAGCTCGTCGATAACCTTAAGAATGTACTCTGACTGGAAAGGATTGCACTGTCCGTCATAGTTCCAGTTCTGGTCAAGGAGTTCCTGAAGTGCCCACTTGTTGCAGTCGAAGCCCATTACGATGACGTCTTTGCCAACACCGTGTGAGATGTTTGCTGCGTCAAGAGCTGCAACGGCACCCTTAGCCATATCGTCGTTCTCAGCGTAGATTACGTTGAACTTCTCGCCTGAGTCGATAACTGACTGAACGATCTGCTGTGCCTTTTCTGCGTTCCACTCAGCTGTCTGCTGTGTAACGATCTTCCACTTGTCGCCGTCTGAAGCAACCTTGCTGTCAAGAGCGCCTGAACGACCCTTCTGAGCTGCTGAACCCATAACACCCTGGATGTGGATTACGTTGTACTCGTCAAGGTTCTGGCCTTCAAGCCATGCAACTGCTGTCTCACCTTCCTTGTCCATATCGGAAACGATTGAAGCGCTGTAAAGTGAAGGATCAGCATCGATAGTTCTGTCGAAAAGGATTACGTGGATACCTGCATCCTGTGCATCCTTAAGAACTGAATCCCAGCCTGCTGTATCAGCTGCTGAAAGAAGGAGGTAATCAACACCGTCCTGGATGAACTTCTGAGCTGCTGTGATCTGCTCGTCGTTCTTTAAGCTGTAAGCGAATGAAGCATCAAATCCGTTCTCTTCCGAGAAAGCTGCCTTGAGGTCCTTGTCGTTAGCTGTTCTGTAACCGGACTCGTTAGGGTCATTGTTGATGATACCGACTTTGATGAGTTCGCCTGATGCTGCAGGAGCTGCTTCCTCTTCTGCGGGAGCTTCCTCTTCTGCAGGAGCTGCTTCCTCTTCTGTTGCTGCGGGCTCTGCTGCAGGTGCTGCAGGCTCAGCGGGTGCTGTAGCTGCTGCGCCGGCGCAAGCTGTAAGTGCAACCATTGCTGCTGCCATAATAGCTGCTAAAACTTTCTTTTTCATTTTTTATCCTCCCTGGAATAAAATATTCTGGATCAAAGGCCTATCCTTTGTCCGACGATACAATGATAATAAGCGGGGCAGAAAAAAACCATGAACATAAATACGTCCATGGTTGATTATTTTACTGACCGCCATACGGCAGGTTGATTTTTTTATCCGGGAAGTTGGATTTTTTACGCCCGCATTGGCAACAATATATTGCATGTGCTGCCCTCGTTATA
>JBGUNV010000093.1:0-2826 GCA_045117595.1 Lachnospiraceae bacterium | reverse complement strand
CGGCACCTGCACGTGCAACACACAGAAGTTTTTCCGGAAGATCCATCTCATGCATGGAAGCCGAACGTACCAGCACACCGTCTGCATCCTTGATATCATCAACCTTGGCAAAATTGGAATCAAATCCGTCAAGACCGACCTGAGCGATCGGATTTAAACATGTATAACGAAACATTATGAATTCTCCTTTTCAAACTCTTTCATGAAAGCAACCAGTTTCTCAACACCCTCTATAGGCATTGCATTGTACATGCTGGCTCTCATACCGCCTACGGTCTTATGTCCTTTGAGATTTACAAAGCCCGCATCCGCGGCTTCCTTGATAAACTTCGCATCCAGATCCTTATCTCCCGTAACAAAAGGTGCGTTCATGAGCGATCTGTCGCGAGGCACAACCGTCCCGTTGAACATGGAAGAAGAATCAAGGAAGTCATAGAATATCTTCGCTTTCTTCTCATTATGAGCCTTCATTGCTTCAAGTCCGCCCATCTTCTTGATCCACTTGAATACCTTGCCGCATATATATATCGTATAGCACGGAGGTGTATTGTAAAGTGACAGTGCATCAGCCTGTGTCTTCCATTTAAGGAGCGTGGGTGTACCCGGAAGAACATCATCCGTAATAAGATCCTCACGTATAATGGCGATAACACATCCTGCAGGTCCGACATTCTTCTGGACACCGCCATAGATCACACCGTATTTTCTGACATCCACGGGCTCGGACAAAAAGCATGAACTTACGTCAGCAACAAGTGTCTTGCCCTTCGTATTCGGAAGCTCCTTGAACTTGGTACCGTAGATCGTGTTGTTTTCACAGATATATACGTAATCCATATCGTCCGTTATCGGAAGATCGCTGCAATCGGGTATATACGAAAAAGTCTTGTCAGCCGATGATGCGAGTTCAACTGCTTCACCATAGATCTTGGCTTCGGCAAACGCTTTTTTTGACCACTGCCCCGTCAGGATATATCCGGCCTTTCTGTTCTTCATGAGGTTCATCGGTACCTCCGCAAAAAACTGCGAAGCACCACCCTGAAGGAACAGCACCTTATAATCATCCGGGATGCTCATGATCTCGCGGATATCAGCCTCGGCTTCCTTGATGATGTCATCGAAAACCTTTGATCTGTGCGACATTTCCATTACGGACTGGCCGCTGCCTTTGTAGTTAAGCATCTCATCTGCAGCTTCTTTGAGGACTTCCTCGGGTAAAACTGCGGGACCTGCGGAAAAGTTATACACTCTTTCCATTTCAATCTCCTCCTGTCAACCTATATCATCAGCATCAAAAACTTCCGAAATGGCCGCACCGGGCGAAACCATGGGGAATACTTTATCATCCCGGTCGATCACGCACTCGATCACAACAGGCTCCTTTACACTGACAGCCTCCCTGAGCGCATCCTCAACCTCTTCCTTTTTGGTCACCTTAATGGCCCGGCATCCGAGTGCCTCGGCAACCTTACAGTAATCAACCTTATCCGTGAGCACCGTATTGGAGTATCTCTTTTCATAAAACAGCGTCTGCCACTGTCTGACCATTCCGAGAACGGAATTGTTGATCACGATCTGCACTATCGGAATATTATACCTGCTTGCCGTTGCAAGCTCATTCATATTCATTCTGAAGCAGCCGTCGCCTCCGATATTGACAACTGTTTTATCAGGACATCCCACTTTTGCTCCTATGCATGCACCGAGGCCGTATCCCATTGTACCGAGTCCTCCCGAAGAAAGGAATGTCCTTGGTCTGGAGTATCTGTAATACTGCGCTGCCCACATCTGATGCTGTCCTACATCGGTTGTTATGATCGCATCACCGTTTGTGACCTCATACAGTTTTTCGATAATATAAGGACATGTAAGTCCGGTCTTATCGTATTTAAGAGGATACTGCTCCTTAAGATCCCTGATATGTTTTGTCCATTCCGGATGTGATGCATCTGCTACCTTTTCGTTCAGGATTGAAAGAACTTCCCTGACATCACCTATGATGCTCGCATCGGTCTTGATATTCTTGTTGATCTCTGCGGGATCTATATCAATATGAAGGACCTTGGCCTTCGACGCAAACTTCCGGGCATTGCCGATAACACGATCGGAAAACCTCGCACCGATGGCTATCAGCAGATCACATTCGCTGACACCGAGATTTGAAGCCTTGGTACCGTGCATTCCTATCATACCGGTATAGAGACTGTCATTACCGTCAAATCCGCCCTTGCCCATAAGCGTATCACAAACGGGAGCATCTATTCTGTGCGCAAACTTTGCAAGCTCTTCGGATGCGTTCGAGATCACAACTCCTCCTCCGGCATAAATATAGGGCTTCTTTGCTTTTTCAATGAGCTTTACCGCCATTTCTATGTAGCTGTCCGTAAACCTTTTGGGTAAGGTAAGAAGCTTCGGGGTTTCCTTTGTATATTCGCATTTTGCAGCTGTGACATTCTTGGTTATATCCACCAGAACCGGTCCCGGACGTCCGGAACGCGCTATGGCAAACGCTTTTCTGAGTGTGTCCGCAAGGGTCGTCACATCCTTTACGATATATCCGTGCTTGGTTATGGGCATCGTAACACCCGCTATATCCACTTCCTGGAATGTGTCCTTACCGAGAAGCGGCAGATTTACGTTCGCCGTTATTGCCACAAGCGGTACGGAATCCATATAAGCCGTTGCGATACCCGTTACAAGATTGGTCGCACCGGGGCCTGACGTTGCCATACACACTCCGACCCTGCCGGTTGCCCTGGCATATCCGTCCGCAGCATGTGCGGCACCCTGTTCATGGCTGGTGAGAATGTGCTTTATCCTGTCACT
>JBGUNV010000092.1:0-2311 GCA_045117595.1 Lachnospiraceae bacterium | reverse complement strand
TCCTGATGCTGCTTTGTATGTTAACGGCAATGTTTACAGCCAATCACAACACCCCTTTTATTGCCGCAAGAAGATCGGAATATTCCTCAAAAGCCGGAATATCATTATATTCATTTCTGATCTGTTCCGTAGTCCTGAACAGGAATCCGTTCTTTCCGGCCGTTATCATCGCCAGATCGTTAAAACTGTCTCCGCAGGCTATGGTCTCGCATCCCACCGACTGCAGTGCCTTTACCGTGGTAAGCTTGGACTTGGGGCAGCGCAACTTATATCCCGTAATGCTCCCGTCTTCACCTACCTCGAGTGAATTACAGAAGATAGTCGGCCATCCGAGTTTTTTCATGAGCGGTGTCGCAAACTGCTCGAATGTATCGCTTATGATTATCGTCTGGGTTATGGAGCGCAGTTCATCCAGAAACTCTCTTGCACCCGGGAGCGGATCTATCTTCGCTATCGTATCCTGTATCTCGCGAAGTCCCAGACCGTGTTCCCTGAGAATATCGAGTCTCCACCTCATAAGTTTGTCATAATCGGGCTCATCTCTTGTCGTACGCCGAAGTTCCGGTATCCCGCTCTCTTCCGAAAAAGCTATCCATATCTCGGGTACGAGGACGCCCTCAAGGTCAAGACATACTATGTTCATACAAAAATATCTCCTTGCTGTATCAGTTTACATAATTGGTGATTATAGCAGATAAGTTGCGAAATGGCAAATTCAGTCCATCTGGAAATGCTGGTAATCCTTCATGCTCTTCCATGAGCCGCCCCAGGTAAAACCGGCTTCGGTGAACAGTTTATAGGCAAGATCATCCTTATCGATCCTGTAATCAAAATCCGCGTCACGGTCCGCATACGGCTCACTTCCTTCCGGTTCGATCACGGTCTGTCCGTTTACGGTATGGATATAAGGATTATAGAAAGGATTCAGATCCACAGCCATACCGTACCCGTGCTTTGAGATCTTCGTTGTTCCCGAAACCACGCGGAAATTAAAGCAGGACGTGTTATTATCAGCCATAGAGGCATCATCATCACCGTCATATTCGTCTATGAGTCTCATCTTTTCAATAGGATAATCATTTTCATAAAGCTGCCTGAAGATATCGATCAGTTTATCGGATATCTGAACATTACAGACCATCTCGCCCTCATGTACATTACCGTCGATATCTTTGTATAGAAGATGCAGGTAACGAAGATCCTCCCTTGGTGTTGTACACTCATCCGGAAAACTTTTGCCCTTCATCCTGTCAAAGAGCTCATCGCTTATCTCCTCAGCATAAAATGACTGCGTTTCATCAGCTTCCTCGGACACCGGTTCTTCCGTAACCGTATCCTGGGCCGTGTCCTGAGCCATATCCTGTGCCGTGTCCGGATCCTCCGATACTATCACGGGAAGATCCGTCTCAACGACTATATCCGACTCGGGAGCCGCTCCTTCCTTAGCGCACCCCGCCAGCGCCAGAGACAATAGCGGTATGACAGCGGTCAGTATTTTTCTTTTCATATTTATAACAGGCATAAATCTCTTATCACCTCTCCGGCTATGATAAGTCCGGCTGTAGCCGGAACATGGGCGATGCTCGGAATAATCCCGTCCGTTACGCCGGCTACAGGCGGCTCTTCCGAATACACGACCTTCAGATGCTCTATCCCGGCTTCCCTCAGTTTCTTCCTCATAACCCTTGCGAGCGGACAGACTGTTGTAGAATATATATCGGCAACCTTAAACCGCGTCGGATCAAGCTTGTTTCCGGCACCCATGCTGCTGATCACCGGGATCCCAAGATCCCGTCCGCGTAATGCTATCTCGACCTTGGCCGGGATATGATCCACTGCATCGACTATATAATCGCACCCTGACAGATCAACGGATCCGGCGCTTTCACTGTCGTAAAAAACAGGGAAAATATCCACCGCAGCTTCCGGGTTTATCGATAAAATGCGACTTTTAGCCACATCAACCTTCAACCTGCCAACCGTTTCGCAAACCGCAAGTATCTGCCGGTTCAGATTAGTAAGGTTAACCGTGTCGTTATCCACGAGCATGAAACTTCCAATGCCGCTCCTGGCCAGAGCCTCGCAGACAAATCCACCCACACCGCCTACTCCGAATATACATACACGGCTTCCTGCAAGTTTATCGATATTATCATCGCCGATCATGGCTCTTGTCCGTTGCTTCCAGTCTTCCATGACACGATTTTTACATAAAATCATCACTTTTGTAAAGGAAATTGCACGCAAAACGAACAAATATTCAAAGTTTATTATTGCAAAATACGGAAAAATGTATTATTATGTTGAACAA
>JBGUNV010000091.1:0-13864 GCA_045117595.1 Lachnospiraceae bacterium | reverse complement strand
TTGGCGTCGGTGTTGGCGTCGGCGTTGGCGTCAGTGTCGGCGTCGGTGTTGGTGTCGGCGTCGGTGTCGGCGTTGGCGTTGGTGTTGGTGTTGGTGTCGGCGTCGGTGTCGGCGTTGGCGTTGACGTCGGTGTTGGTGTCGGTGTCGGCGTTGGCGTTGGTGTTGGCGTTGCCGTTGGTGTTGGCGTTGGTGTTGGTGTAGCGGTCGATACGAGGGTACGATCCTCCTCCACCATGCCAAGCTCGGCAGCACGCTCTTTTATCTCAGCGTCCGTCATCGATTCCTTTGTATTGTTTGAAAGAGCCAGGCCCATGACAAGTGCCGTTATGGCCATGCCTATTCCCAGCCCCCGCAGATAAAATTTGAGCTTCATGATCATCCTTATTTAAACAGATCCAATACCAGCTTTACTTCGCCAACTCCAAGACCGAGTGTCTTTGCTATCTGGACAGTATCAAGTCCCTGGGATGCCATTGCCAGTATCTTGTCATTATTGTTTGCCGGTGCCTCGGTATCGATATTTTTCATAGCTTCAACATCAGCAGCCGTTGTCGCTCCCGCCGCCGGGACATCAACATTTACTATGGCACCCTCCTTATAAGCTCCGCCCGAAAGGATGTCATATACTACCTTTTCCTTGAGCGGTTCCGGTGCATCAGCTGTGATGGCCTTTGCAAGTGCGCCTTCCGGTTTGGTTATACCGAGAAGTCCTGCTTCTATCTTGGACTGTGTCAGCGCTATTCCGCGTGCCTTCTCACTTCCGGCAGGCTTTTCGGGTGCTGCCGGACCGTTTTCAAACACGATCGGTTCAGCATCCGGTATCTCTATGTCAAATACCGATTTCTGTTCCTGTGTCAGTCCCTTCTGCGAAACCGATGCAACGCTCATACCGCGGAGAAGTGTTTCCGAAGCATCGCGTGCGGAATGAGAGAGATTCTCTATCTCCTTGGTGGCTGCCTCTGCTTCCCTGATCGTATTGGTAAGATCGGTCTGTTTATCCTTGAGCATATCGTACAGGAACATAACTTCCTGATGATTCTTGTTGATCTCCTCAAGAACGGTGTCGGCATATTCCCCGACCGCCATGATCTTCTCGTTAGATACTTTTTCAAGAGATCTCTCAGCCTTGTCGACTGCGAATTCCACAGTCTCATTCGTAGCCTCTCCGACCTTCAGACGCATCGTATCCACTTCCTGCTCGACGATCCTCTTGGCCTCTTCTTTTTCCGCTGCGATCTCCCTGTCCGTCTTTTTCATCGGGACATCGGGCATTATGAAACTAATGACAAAAATAATCACTCCCATCACAAGGAGTGCTATTTCCATAGGTGACATCTTTCCTCCTGTTCGATCTCTATATCGTTATATTGAATCCGCCGCCCGGCCTGACCGGAATGACCCTTCCTTCGTCCGGGACATCATTTTCCTTCTTCTTTTTTGTATTGCGCATGGAATAGTACTTGTTCCGTCCCTCTTCCCTCGCATCGTGATCAGTTCCGGATTTGTCGGCATTGTCCTTTTCATGAACAGTATGGACGTGCGAGCCCTCCTGACGGTCTATGTCCTCCTGGATCACAACATGCTGCGTATGCGGCTGCTCGATCTCGTTCTGCTTGATAGTGGAATAGTCCATGGCACGAACGACCATATTGTTGTTTTCAAGCGGAGATATCATATTACAGTCCCTTCACTCGTATGTCGGCACCATCCTTGACAAATCTGCCGTGCTGAACCGGCTTGTCGAGTACGATGCTCGTCTCGTTAATGGTTATCTTGGTTCCCGGATAGGCAAAACCTTCAACCTTGACACACGCCTCACCTTCCGGAAGTTCATCCATGGCATCCAATATATCATTAAGTTCATCGGTCTTGGATGCAAGCTCATCTTTCAGTTCCTTGTACTGTGCCGATATCTGTTTAAAATATATGATCTGCTCGGGGCGCAGCTGCTCGCCCGATTTGATCCTGGTCGTCAACGTCAGAAGTGCGGGTTCTGCAGCTTCAACCTTTTTACGGAGATTTGCTATCTCCTCTGTCAGGCTGTTGGCCTTGAGCTTGATCTTGGGATCGGTACCCACTTCGATATCCGTTGCGGCTCCCATCGTCGATCCTATGATCTTCGCCGAGACCGTTGCAGGTGTGCGTACACATCCTCCGGTTATGAAGCCCTTCTTGCCTGTAACGGTAACTTCACCCTTACATATTACGTTGCTGTGAAGAATAGCTTCCGAATGAACAAATCCGCCTGCGTTTATATTGGCATTTTCAATAAATTTGGATATGACGTTTCCACCGGCATTGATCGTGCCCTGGCTCATTCCGTTCATGCCCCTTGCTATTGTGACATTTCCGGTGGCATCTATATTAGCGTTTTCAACAACACCACGTACTTCTACGTCACCTTCTGCCTTTATTGAAAACCCTGTCTTGACGTTTCCGAGAACACATACATTTCCGGCATACTCAATATCACCCGTGGCATTATCAACGTCGCTGACCTCATATACATCCGACACGAACACCTTGCCCTCGACAAGTGAAGCGTGTCCGTTTACCTTCGAAGTGATCGTAAGTTCATCTTCCGAGAGCTCAATATTTCTGCCGAACTGAAGCTTCAGTTTCTTAACTTCCCTCGGAGGAAGTATATCGCCCGTAACATTATATCCGGGATCCCCGGGCACTTCCCTGGTAAGCTGTGCAAGCCTGTCACCTGCCTTGACAATGCTGATCGCTTCAAGCGAATGGAAATCGACCGAACCGTCTTCGAGAAGCTTAGGCTTGAGATTCGGATTGGTATTGAAAAAGTATTCTATTACAGCATCCTGGCCACTTGTCGGCTCCAGTCCCCTCGCCAGAACATAATCTGTACAGTAATGTCTGTCGGCAAGGTAAGCTTCTATGGCTTTGTCATCTACGCCTCTCACAACATTCTGCAGTTTTAACGTGCTCTTGATATCCATGATGTTCAGCTGCGCCCCACCGGTCGAGGGAGGGAAGAACCTGCATGTTGCAGACATCTTGTCGGAAGAGATCTGGACATGAAAACTCTCGGGCGTCGGTATGCCCTTCTTTTCCGCGATCTTGATATTTACAGGCTTGGACAGATTGTCAACAACCTTCTTGATCGCAACTATATCTATACCGGGAAATCCTTTGGATACACAGTAATCACGCAACTCATCCACCTGTATCGGTGCGCCTCCGTCAACAGGCGGATACAAAGTAAGGAAGGATTCATTTTCGGTAAATTGAAGTTTGAAATACCCGTTTTTCATAGTGCTACCCCGTTTCAGCCAATAGATGTAAGTATACCCATGTAGTTCCCCATTTTGTTCTTCATCTTGCCAAGCGCCTTCGTATGAAGCTGTGAGACTCTTGACTCGGATACTTCCAGAACATTACTAATTTCCTTGAGGGTCAGTTCCTCATAATAATACAGTACCACGACTGTTCTCTCCTTTTCCGTAAGGAGATTGAGGGCCTCACCGATCATCTGTTTGAGCTCCTCCTGTTCCAGATGCTCCTCGGGTCTGGCCGGCTGTGTTGACAACCCGCGGTTGTCAGCCACATCACTGCCCTGTTCTACAAAATCATCGAGGGATACGAGGTTCGTAACATTCATCTGGGACTGCCATCCGGCATATTCCTCATCGGAAATACCGAGTGCCATGGCGACTTCCTCATCTGTCGCCGTCTTGCCCGTCGCAGCCTCAACTTCCGATATCGCTGCGCTTATCTGTTTTTGCCGCTGACGGACTGTCCTGGGTATCCAGTCCATTTTTCTGATCTGATCGAGAATTGAACCTCTGATTCGAAGTGATGCATAAGTCTCAAACTTGACGTCCTTATTTGCATCAAATTTGTCGATTGCGTCGATCAATCCGAATATACCATACCCGCACAGATCATCGTACTCGACATTATAACCCAGATACATGGAAAGACGCCCCGCCACAAGTTTTACCAGCGGAGCATACTCCAATATGAGTTTTTCCCGAAGTTCCGGAGTGGGCTTTGCCGTATAGTCCTTCCATAACTTCAATTTAGCGTTGTCATCCATGAACCTTCCCCTTATTTATCAGCACTATCCGTTCACGTTTTCTTCCCCTTCTTCGGATTGAGCTTCACCGGCTTCTTCATCAGACTCTTCCTCTGAAGAAGCTGCAGGTTTTTCGACAACCTCCCCGTCGTCATCAACCTTTTCCTCATCCGGCTCTTCTATATGGAACGAATCAAAAACTAGTTTTATGGCAACACCTATGATTAGAAATACTATCAGTGTAAGTATCAGGACCACGAGCATGTCTTCAAGACTGTAATGATTGATATAGGTAACGATCGTGGCCACAGCACCTGCAAGAAGCATTACGATAGCAGGTATTCGTTTCGTATCCATCTCTAGATCGTCTTGACTCCTTTTCCGACAGCCTTGATGATATAGTCTCCGGTCTCCGGATAGAACTCAACGGTACGACCGAAGTTCAGGCCCGTGTCACTTGCCAGTATAGGTATCTTCATTTCAGCCAGAACCTTTTTGACTGCCTCTACATTTCTCTGTCCGACGCCGGTCAGCTCATTCTTACTGGAAAAAGCAAACATCTGAGCTCCACCTGCGATCTTGGCAACGAGCCTTGATCTGTTGGCTCCTGCCGCAACGATTATCCTGACCAGTTCTTTTGCTCCCGTATCGGCAAATTTGGGGATATTTACGGCCCCGGAAAACTGCGTGCTGTCAGGAAGCATTATATGTGCAAGGCCGCCGATCTTGGTGATGGGATCCCTGATAGCGATCCCCACGCATGATCCGAGCCCGAGTGTTGTAATGGCATCAGGCGCTTTGCACAGCTTCAGATCAGCCATGCCTACCTTAATCATATTACTCATTTATGTCCTCTGTATATCAAAATAATGACGCTCGGCCATGAAATCGCTTTACGACAGGCCTCGCGGTACAGACAGGGGCTCTCCTGTCTGCATTTACATTCCCAGTGAAGTCAGTATCTTATCATAGGATTCAAGATCCGGACAAAGTATAAAATATCCGGTAAGCTTGACATCATCGGTAAACTCCGTAGCTATCAGGAGCATCTTGTCTCCCAGTGTACCGAACTCGATCGCCGGAACGGAAAGGATCGCTCCGCACATATCTATCGAGATATCTGGCGGTGACGGGAAAATATTGAGATTGGTCAGTGTCGACAACGATGACAGATACGAACCCGTGATGATATTTCCTATCTCCTTGAGGGCCGATATCTCCATCTCATCAAAATCACCGTTGGGATCTCCTTCCGTACCCATAAGCCTTGCAACCAGCGCTTTTGCGGAGGATTTTTCAAGAAGGAACATGATTGAGCCGTGGATATCTCCTTCAACCACAAGGTATATCCCGGCCATGATCTGCTCCTCACCGCCCATAACCTCTCCAACCTCCTGGAATTCCAGAAGATCAACATGGGGAACATGCATATCAACCTTGGTGCCCAGCATCTGGGCAAGCGCAGTCGTAGCATTTCCGGCACCGATATTTCCTATTTCCCGGAGTACATCAAAATATACTCCTTCCATATTATTAAGATCGACTTTTGCCATTTTATGAATTGTCCTTATCGCTTATAACCGTGTTGAGATCAAGAAGGGAAATCAGTGTGCCTCCGTTCTTACCGATCCCGTTTATGTACGTTTCATCCACTTTGCTGTCGCGGATAACCTCATCTATGGTTCTCTCATCAAGAGTAACAACTTCCTTGACTTCGTCAACGATCAGTCCGATGGGAGCATTCGTTTCCGTCTTCACAATGATGATCCTCGTCTTGTTGGTATACTCATCAGGTTCAAGTCCCATCTTCAGGCGAAGGCTCATGACAGGCACAACCTCACCACGGATATTGATAACTCCCGCAAAATACGGCTGTACATGCGGAACTCTCGTAATACTCTGCATCCTGACGATGTTATCAATAAAACTGATATCTATACCATATTGTTCCTCACCGATCTTGATCACTATATACTGAACGGTATCATATTCCCTGGCAATATTAAGCGCATCCATAATCTATCCTCCTACCTGTTATATCAGAACGTTTGCATCAAGTATCAGGGCAACTTCACCGTCACCTAAGATAGTGGCGCCCGATATAAGCCTTGAGCTGCAGTTTATGTACTTGCCGAGAGACTTGATAACGATCTCCTGCTGGCCGATCAGTTCATCAACTACAAGACCCGCAAGCTGGTCGCCCTTCTTGACAATGATAACGACCATGTTGCTTCCGGATTCCTTATCTGTCTCAACACCGAGGACTTCACGAAGTCTTATGATCGGGATTACCGTGTTACGAAGATTGATGACCTCTCTGGCCTCAACATATTTAACATCTTCTTCGGCAACATCTTCAATCGTCTGGATACTTCCGAGTGAGATCGCATATTTCTCATCACCAACGACAACCATAAGTGCCTGGATGATAGCAAGTGTAAGAGGAAGTCTGATCGTCCATGTGCTGCCCTCTCCAAGCTTGGTCTTAACTGAAACATCACCGCCGAGAGCACCGATCTTGGATCTTACAACATCAAGTCCGACGCCTCGTCCGGATACATCCGATACAACCTTGGCTGTTGAGAAGCTGGGCAGGAACAGAAGATCTATGATATCCTTTTCGCTCATGGTCTCAGCCTGTTCGGGAGTGATCGTTCCGCGTTCGATCGCCTTTCTCTTGACGGCTTCGGTATCAATTCCGTTACCGTCATCCCTTACCTCTATAACTACGTTGTTACCGTCCTGATAAGCGTCAAGGTATATCTGACCCACATCACTCTTGCCACGCTCACGACGAAGTTCAAGACTCTCAAGTCCGTGGTCTGCACTGTTTCGTAACAGATGCATAAGAGGATCACCTATCTCATCAACAACGGTACGGTCAAGTTCCGTTTCCTCACCGGTCATATGCAGTTCCATCTGCTTGTTAAGCTTCTTGGACAGATCCCTGATCATACGGGGGAACTTGTTTACAACACTCTCGATAGGAACCATTCGAACCTTCATTACAGATTCGTGTAGGTTTGTTGTAACGCTTTCAAGGTATTCTATCTGCTCATTGAATCCCGAGTGTGAACTGTCACTTGTTGAAAAGCTTACAAGGGAGTTCTTGGCTATGATCAGCTCCGATACAAGGTTCATGAGAACATCGAGTTTTTCGATATCCACACGTACCGTACGATTAACTGCAGGCTTGTTGCCTCCGGCCTTCTTGTTGTCTGCTCCCTTGGTATCCTTGGTTACAGGTGCGGGAGCTGTAGAAGCCGAAGGAGCACTCTGTGCGGGCGCCGCAGCCTCCTCATGATGTTCTGCAGTCTCAGCAGCAGCGGGAGCTGCTTCTTCTTCATCATCCTCGTTTGCGATCTTGGCCTTATCCATATCTATAACATCCCCGATCACATGATCGATCTCGGAAACGCTCATTATAGCTTCCTTGACCTTGTCTATCGGGGAATCGGTAACAAAGTAAAGAGAGAAATCAAAATCAAACTTCTCGTCCTCAATATCCTGGACGGAAGGCTCGGATATGATGACCTCACCAAGTTCCTCAAGTGCCTTGAACACAAGGAATGCTCTTGCAGCCTTAAGTATGCATGTCTCCTGAATATATACCGTAAATCCGTATACCTTGGAACTGTTCTTGAGGGCTTCCGATATAACATGCTGCTCAGGCTCATGAAGGACTATATCACTCCATTTTCCTTCTTCACCCGATCCGCCCTTATCACCTTCCGCAGCCGTTCCATCCGTTGAGGCCTCTGCACTTTCTTCCTTGGCCTCCTTCGGACCGGATTCCGCAGACTCACCATTCAATATTGCCTGGAGAGCGTTGATGATAGGCTCATTATCATTTGTTCCTTCATCCTGATTTTCGGAAATGTTCTCTCTGTATTCTTCGAGAGCATCAAGCGCCTGGAACAGGATATCGACCATGTGGCCGTCTACCTTGATCTTGCCGTTACGCACTTCCGAAAATACATTCTCCATGTCATGGGTCAGATTCTGCATTCTCTTGTAACCCATGGTTCCAGCCATCCCTTTGAGCGAATGCGCCGCACGGAAGATCTCATTAATGGTATCTTCGTTCTCCGGCTCATTCTCCAGTATCATCAGCTGGTCGGAAAGAGTCTGTAAATGTTCGTTTGTTTCATCGAGGAAAATTCCGAGATATTGGCTTACATCCATAATTAACGTACCCCCACGTTCTTAGTGATATGATCCGCTACCGATTTCAGCGGAACAATTTCGCTGACCAGTCCGGTCAGAGCTATAGCCTTTGGCATTCCATATACCGTGCAGGTTTCCTGATCCTGCGCGATCACATATGTATGCTTCTTTTGATCAAGGTTCTTGATCCCTGCAGTACCGTCTGCACCCATTCCGGTAAGTACGACACAGATGACCTCGTCATAATCACAGTCGATCAGTGACTCGTACATGTAATTGGCGCAAGGTTTGACTCCTTCGCGGGTCGGTTCATCGGAAAACCTGATGTAATGAGAACCGCCTCGCTTCTCGACCTTCATGTGTTTACCGCCGGGTGCTATGTACACATGCCCGGGACGGACCACATCTCCGTCTGCGGCCTCGCTTACTTCGATCTTCGATATCTCATTCAGCCTGTCAGCAAGTGATGCCGTAAATCCCTGTGGCATATGCTGTACGAGCAGAACCGGTACCGGAAGATCTCCCGGTAAATACGGAATGACGTCCTGCAGTGCGCGCGGTCCTCCTGTGGAACTGGCAATGGCTACTATCCTGTGACGTCCCTTGTGCTCTACGCTGCGGAGCCTGATCCCCGGTGTTTCAACCCTTGCATGTACCGCAGGAGCTGCAGCGGTACGGCTCTGCGCGAGCTTGTCGGCCGTTGTATGGATATTGACGTCAAACCGCTTGGTAAAAGTCTGCGGCCTCGACCTGTCTGCCTTTGAAGCAGCCACCGCCCCGCCGAATCTCGGCATTGGAGCATTGGCGACAATAGCCAGATGTTCCAGGAGCTTGCTCGAGAATGACTCAAGTCTCGCATTTGCCACATTTTCAGGCTTCTTGATAAAATCAATCGCTCCGAGTGACAGCGCGTCAAGAGTCTCTCTGGCACCTTCGCCCGTGGTCGTGCTCGCCATAAGTATACGGGCACTCACACGTGACTTCTGCATTTCTTCCAGAAGCTGGAGGCCTGTCATCTTCGGCATATAAACGTCGAGAACAACGGCATCATAGTCTTTCTGGCAGATAAACTTGAAGCCTTCGGCACCGTCGGTTGCAGTATTTACAACCTCGAACCTGTCATCAGCATTGATTATATCACAAAAGACTCTTCTCATGAGTGCAGAGTCATCGATGATAAGAATTTTTTTCTTCATTTTCTCTCCCAAACCCCCTGATTTACTGAAAAATCAGGCCCAAGAAGCGGGCCAAAGCCGCAAAAACCGGGCACTTTAGAATGTACCGCGTTCCCTGTGCCTCTGTTTACGGTCTTCTTCGAAAATATACTTAATGATACTCTCCCTGTCATCATTAAGCATGTTTACAAACTGTATACGATTCTCGTAATAATCCTCCCTGTTCTCCATGGGACTGGATTTTAACACTTTACCTACCAGCTTGTATTCCGTTACACGCCCGTTAACAAACAGCGAGAACACAAACCTGATAAGGGAATTCTCAGCGTACTGTACCCTGGAAATAAAACGTGCTCCTCCTCCGCTTATATCAACCATCGTACCGTTGTCAAAGGTAAGGTCCGTATCGAGGAACTGAACCTGCTCCAGGCCCGATGCCTTCTCGTTGGGATCAATTGCCTTGCTCTTCATGTCCATGACCTTATTGAGACGGTAATACTCACGTCGTTGATATTTCTGCAGATCCGTTTCCAGCTCCATGGACAGAGCGAACAGATTGTTGCTCTTGTACCTTTCAACAACCCTGGCCAGACACTGATACAGACCGTTGGGTGTATAAAAGCACAGACTGTATTCCGCATCAACCGGGAGCAGTACTATCTTGCTCTGTTCCATCGGCATCGCGATCTTGATGATATCCTCACTTTCAATATCATACAGTTCGCTTCTGTATGTCTTTCTGACGACTTCTCCGTATTCATCCTTCGATTTGGTGACGGACTCTATCTCTATCTTGTTTCCGACCTTAATATACTTTGAGATCATGTAATCCCCTCCGTAAATAAATGTTTACTGTCTCCCTCTTATCATTGAAGCAAAGAAGCCCGACATACCGCGTTTGTGATATACGGGATCCGTGGCATTCGTTTCAAGCGCCGTGGCCAGATCCGTAAAAGCCTGGGCAGATTTAGCATTTGGATTCTGGATCGATATCGGCATCTGCTGCATCACAGCCTTCTGTAATTCCGGATCCTCCGGTATCACGCCGATGAGATACAGCGGTATCTTGAGGTATCTGTTCACGACCGCACTGAGCTTTGTGAACAGCTGCCGTCCCTCTTCAAAGTCTCCGACCTTGTTGGCAACTACCTTGATCGTCGTATTCTCGCGGTCGAACTTCGGATGCCGGTTAAGCGCCTTGAGCAGTGAATACGAATCGGTGATCGACGTCGGCTCCGGGGTCGTAACGAGAAGTATCTCTCCGCTCGCCACGAGAAATTCGAGCACCGCATCACTTATACCCGCTCCCGTGTCTATGATTATAACATCGGCAAGAAGATCGAGTTCCGCCAGATTTTTGATCAGATAATCGATATAATCCTTACCGAGATTTGACAGACTGGCGATTCCCGAGCCGCCCGATATGAATCCGATATCCATCGGTCCCATCGTGATGATCTCACGGATGTTCTTGCCGTGATATATGAGGTCGGCAAGGTTATGCCTCGGTATCGCACCGAACATTACCTCGATATTCGCCATACCGAAATCCGCATCAAAGATGATCACCTTCTTACCGAGACGCCTGAACTGTACGGCAAGGTTGATCGATACGTTCGATTTCCCGACTCCGCCTTTTCCGCTTGTCACGGTTATGACCCTGGCAGTCGGTCGGCTTGCGATGGCATTCTGTTTTATTATATTGCGTAATCCTTCAGCCTGATCCATCACTTACCTCCCAGGAGCTGCTTCACGGTCCCCTGCGGTGAAAATACCTCTATATCGTCAGGAACGTTCTGTCCGCATGTCACATAGGACATGGATGCTCCCGTATGCATGCACAGATTGAAAAGATTACCGAGTGTCTGGGTCTCATCAAGCTTTGTGAAGATGAGCTTGTAATCTGTAAATTCCGAATAGGCATCCGCTATCGCCAGAAGATCCCTGTATTTGGTCGTAGCACTCACAACCAGGTATACATCCTTGTCCACAGAATCATCAACGCTTCGCAGGAAATGTGCCATTGAATCCTTCTGATCTTCATTGTGCTGTGAATGTCCGGCCGTATCAACAAGGATATAATCATAATCTTTATAATCACCGATGGCCTTGGTCATCTCATCTTCGGTATATATAACCCTGAACGGAACATCAAGTATGCTCGCATATGTCCGAAGCTGCTCTGCCGCCGCGATCCTGTACGT
Source organism: Lachnospiraceae bacterium (assembly GCA_045117595.1). Taxonomy (GTDB): domain Bacteria; phylum Bacillota; class Clostridia; order Lachnospirales; family Lachnospiraceae; genus UBA2868. The sequence continues at coordinate 2,279 of JBGUNV010000091.1, read as the reverse complement.
ATCGGTCGTAAGCAGGACGACCTTCTTCTTGTGATTGACGCACAGCTTTGATGCGAGTTTTGCGATAGTTGTGGTCTTGCCCACACCGGTGGGACCTATGAAGAATATTACACGCTGTTTCTCAAGACCGAGCGGTATGGTTACGGGCTGCCCGAACTTCAATATCATCTTCTGATAGATGTTACCGAGTATAAAATCAACACTGGCCTTCTGCGTATTGATCTTGCCGACTTCATCGAGAAGTTCATTGGCATACTTTTCAGCCACTTCGTTATCGATAAGGGTATTGTATATGAGCTTCAAAAAGGCGACGGAAGAATCTTCCTCTTCCTTATTGTCAAACAGTTCTGCCTCGGGAGCTTTTGTGAACTGTTTCTCAAGAAGCGACTGCAGACTGTCAAGCCGCTGTTCTATAACCTTGTCGCTCTTGTTGGGTCTGACCTCTTCGGGCTCTTCCGGTGTTAACCTGCTGAACTCCTTGCGCTCAGGTACAATGGGAGCGACACTTTGTTTTGCAAGCGCGGAAAATGTCGGCTGTGCATTTCTTTCCGACTCTTCCTCCATACCAACGGTCACTTCCACAAGATGCCTCGACAGGAACGAGAACAGTCCCTTCTTCTTGACGTTCCGAACGCTCATAATGACAACGTTCTCGCCCATCTCCTTCCTTGCGGAAGATACCGCCTCCTCTTCTGTTTTTGCCTGAAATTTCTTGATGATCATTTATGCCGTTACCATTCCGACAGACTGCAGTTCCACATTCGAGTCTATCTCATTATATGATACCACGATAAGGTCCTGATAGTAATCCTCTGTTAATTTTTTGAAATACATTCTCACTATCGGAGATGTGATGACTATCGGATTCCTTCCGAGATTTTCGAGTTTTTCAACCTCTTCACCCACGGATTTCATTATATCCTTGGTCCTTTCCGGATCAAGGGTAAGGTATGCGCCCTGCTCGGTCTGCTTGACGGAGTTCATTATCTCCTGCTCTATCTTCGGATCAAGTGTCACAACACTTGTAGCCTCATTCGGGGCAAAATATTTGGCACTTATCGCACGTTTAAGGCTCTGCCTTACATACTCCGTGAGGACATCGGTATCCCTTGTCACTGTCGCATGATCGGCAAGTGTCTCAAATATCGTCAGCAGATCCCTGATAGATATACCTTCCTTCAGCAGATTCTGAAGTACCTTCTGGAGTTCACCAAGTCCGAGCAGCTTCGGGGTAAGCTCATCAACAAGGGACGGGTTTGTCTCCTTGATATTGTTGACAAGATTCTGCACATCCTGTCTTGTAAGGAGCTCGGAGATATGCTGTCTGATGATCTCCGTCAGGTGCGTTGCAATTATCGAAGGGGGATCGACAACCGTATATCCGAGAGATTCGGCACGCTCGCGCTGTGATTCGGTTATCCATTTTGCCGGCAGATGGAATGACGGTTCATACGTAGGTATACCGGATATCTCCTCCTCCACAAAGCCGGGATTCATAGCCATATAATGATCAAACAGTATCTCGCCCTCACTGACCTGGATACCCTTGATCTTGATTATATACTGATTCGGGTTAAGCTGTATGTTATCACGCAGACGTATGATCGGCACGACAGTACCGAGTTCGAGTGCGACCTGACGACGGATCATTACGACACGGTCTAACAGGTCACCGCCCTGATTGACATCGGCAAGAGGTATTATCCCGTATCCGAATTCGAGTTCTATGGGATCGACCTGCAGAAGCGTGGAAACATTTTCCGGTTTTCGGATCTCCTCTGCTTCCTCTTCCTCACTTGTAACCGCGCTTTCTATCTTCGTCACTTCTATGTTATTTGCCACGATCCTGCCGCTGACAATGAACAGCAATCCTATGGCAAGGAACAATATCGCATTAAGCGGCGTAACCACACCAAGGAAACAAATGACGCCGCCGACAAAATACATGGCCTTCGGCATTCCGAACAACTGCGAAACCAGCACCGAACCGAAGTCTGCTTCCTTGGATCCCTTTGTAACAAGTATACCTGTTGACAGCGAGATCAGCAGGGAAGGTATCTGCGATACAAGCCCGTCACCGATCGTAAGTATCGTATATTTCTGTATGGCCGCATTAAAATCAAGCCCCTGGCGGAGCATTCCCATTGCAATGCCGCCGATGATGTTGACGAACGTGATGATAAGTCCGGCTGTCGCATCTCCTTTTACGTACTTGACCGCACCATCCATAGATCCAAAGAAGCTGCTCTCTTCCTGGATCTTGGCACGAAGTACCTTGG
>JBGUNV010000090.1:0-4575 GCA_045117595.1 Lachnospiraceae bacterium | reverse complement strand
CAAAAGTTGTCAAAAAGAACCGTCCCTTTTGACAACTTTCGAGCCGAACAGCGTTATCTTCCGTCTGACGACTTCCTTCATGGCATCGATTTCGTGGGGAATAAGGTCACACATCGATCCGGCGCCCGCTGCAAGGCCTTTTTCCAGTCCGGCTTTGCCGGCCTTGTCGATATCGGTAAAAATGTTGATCTTGCATATTCCTTCAGAGACCGCACGGGTAAAATCATCATCGGCAAGCCCGCTTCCGCCGTGAAGAACAAGCGGGATACGCGTCCTGTCGGCTATCGTCCGTATCCTGTCAAAGTCGAGTTTCGGCGGAAACTTATAATCTCCATGCGCATTCCCGACAGCGATAGCCAGAGCATCCACGCCGGTCCTTCTCACGTATTCGGCTGCCTGCGCGGGATCGGTATAGTAATCCTCGGGCTTTTCAAGTTTTCCCTCGCCCTCGTTGTCGCCGACATGACCGAGTTCGCCCTCAACCGTGACGTTTCGTTCATGGCATATCTTGACCATCTGCCATAACCGTTTGACATTTTCCTCGTATGACAGCGTAGAACAGTCATACATTATGGATGAAAAGCCGAGATCAAGAGCCTGCATGCACCTTTCAAGTGTCAGTCCGTGATCGAAGTGGACACACACCGGAACCGACGCACGTTTTGCCATCGGTATCAGATAATCCGCAACATTTACCAGTTCAGTTATCGGAAGCAGTATCTCTGCAGTCCCGACGATCACCGGGGCCTGCATCTCTTCGGCTGTCTCTATAATGGCACGTGCCATCTCCACATTAACCGCATTGAAAAAACCGACCCCGTACTTACCTTCCTTTGCCGGATTTAATATCTCATTCAGATTTACCAGCATATTACATACTCCTCTCTGCGGAAACCATGCAACTTACAGCTCGTTTTGTTTCCATCCCGCTGCAATCTTCCGGTCTATCTCATCAAAACTCATAAGTCCCGTAAGTGCATCGTATTCGCTTACCGCGCACGCCCCTGTTGCTGCCGCGTAGGTAACACACTTCTCAGGTCCGCATCCTTTTAATATCGCGGTCAGAAATGCCGCTATTGCCGTATCTCCTGCACCTGTCGCCGACAATATCCTGTCCGGTACGAAACTGTTAACAAATCCGCTTCTGCCTGCCCATCCGGCCACATCCAGTTCCAGACGGGAGCCTATGCCGCAAAGCGCCACTTCATCCCCCGTAAGATAATACATCCCTTTTGCACCGCATTTTATCAGAACGATCCTTGCGCCCATATCAAGACACTGCCCTGCTAACGGGATAATATCCTTATCAATATCGATAAGGGATGTAAAATCATCCTCATTCAGCCTGCTGCAAATATCCTCATATCTGTCGCGGCAGATCATAAACATCAGCTCTTCGACGCTCGGGACAAATATGTCAACGTAGGGCAGTGTAGCAGTAAGAATAGCCTTCCAGTCTGCTCTCCCGGCCTCGGTATTCGGATCGACGGCGGTAAGGTCCAGACTCGTGGCAACATCCATCATCTTCACGCTCTTCATGATCCTGACAAGCTCCGCTCCGTTATCCTGATACATCCGTTTCATGATTGGGGGATATCCGAAATGAAAAAGTGCGGCTCTCCTTATCGCATCCATCGGAAGGTCGTCATAACAGAACGTATCATTTGCCCCGGGATCATGCAGAAATATCCTGTCAAAGCCCGGAACCGCTATCACGACCGAATATGATGTGTGATCACCCACGCTTCTGATAAGTCCCTCTGCGGCGTCGTATCCTTCCATGATCTTTTCTATGATATCGCCAAACTCATCATCACCGATCTTTCCCGCAAGTGTAACATCCGCTCCGAGTATCTTCATGGCAAGTCCCGTATTTGCCACGGATCCGCCGGTATGAATATCGGCGTTCTTCACATTCACAAGCCTGCCCGGACGGAGTATATCCTGTATGTGTTCCAATCCCTGCGGCGGTATCGCCGGTGTTATATCAAGGCATATATGCCCTGCAACTACTGCATTTTTATCCATTTCATATGCTCCGTTATCTGATGTTCATATTTTACCACATAGGTTGTCAAAAGGGACGGTTCTTTTTGACAACCTTTTTGGCATCCTTTTTGACAACCTTTCCGACCACCGGGCACAAATGAATAAAAAACTGTTAAGGTTGTCAAAAAGAACCGTCCCTTTTGACAACTTTTGACAACCTCTTGAATAATGGAGGCATATATTTTAAGATACTAAACATATTGTTGTATGTAGCAAATATATCTGGAGGAAAATATTATGAAGATAGCGATACTCGGTTACGGAAACCTTGCAAAGGGTGTTGAAAATGCGGTAAGGCAGAACAGCGACATGGAGCTTGATTACGTGTTCACGAGAAGGGATCCTTCCACGGTAACGGTACAGACTCCCGGTGTTACGGTTAAGCATGTTGATGATATCAAACAGTACAAGGACGAGATAGACGTGCTCGTTATCTGCGGAGGTTCGGCTACGGATCTCCCGGGGATGACACCGAAATACGCCGCTGATTTCAATGTTATAGACAGTTTTGACACACATGCGAAGATTCCGGAGCATTTTGCAAACGTTGATAAGGCTGCAAAGGAGAGCGGTCATATCGCGCTAATATCATGCGGATGGGATCCGGGAATGTTCTCGCTGATGAGGTTATACGGAAATGCAGTCCTTCCCGAGGGAAGTGATTACACATTCTGGGGCAAGGGTGTCAGCCAGGGACATTCCGATGCGGTAAGACGTATAGAGGGCGTAAAAAATGCCAAACAGTACACCATCCCCATCGATTCCGCGCTTGAAAGCGTGCGCCGCGGCGAAGATCCCGAACTTTCCACACGCGAGAAGCACACAAGGGAATGTTTTGTTGTAGCCGAGGAAGGCGCAGATCTTGCAAAGATCGAAAATGAGATCAAGACAATGCCGAACTATTTTGCGGATTACGACACAACCGTTCATTTTATATCAGAAGAGGAATTCAACCGTGATCACAGCGAGATACCTCATGGCGGATTTGTGTTCAGAAGCGGCGTTACCGGTGCTGATAAGGAGCACAGACATGTTATAGAGTACAGCCTCAAGCTTGATTCAAACCCCGAATTTACGGCATCTGTACTGCTTGCTTTCGCACGTGCCATCAATACACTGCATAATGAAGGCCAGACAGGGTGCCGTACTGTATTCGATATCGCTCCGAAGTATCTTGTACAGGCTTCAGATGAAGAGATAAGAGCACATATGCTTTAATTGTCGCGGTCATTTTTCCTGACCCCGACAACCACGAACCTTCCGTTCTTGACCTGGTAACTGCAGGTCGAGAGCGTGATGAGTTCGTCTCCGTAATGCGCATCCACTCCCGTATCGTATAATGCACGTTCCTTAACGTTTTTCACGTAATAATCAAAATCATCTTCATTCGACAGATCCGTATAATAATAGTATCTGAACCGCCCGTTGTCTTCGGCCTTCTCGAACAGATACGGATCCACGTCGCCCAGATCCCGGTGAAGATCGATATCAAAAAGGGTAAGTTCGACCGGCTCAGGCTCTACAGGTTCTACCGGCACAGCAGGCTCTGTCGGCTCTGCAGCCTCAGTCGGCTTTGCGACTTCAGTCGGCTCCGGGGACGGGGTCGGTTCAGCCTCGGATGCAGCGGCCTCCTCCTCTTTACGTGCGATCGCCTCGGCAACTATCTGCGCATCTGCTTCTTCCCTGTCCTCTTCGGTCTCAAGCTCATCCTCATCTATCTGGGAATAGAAAACACCCAGCAGCTCATATTCCTGCTCCTCATAAAGCGTATCAAACCTTATGATGTTATGCTTCAGGCCGTATGACGCATCCTTGAACTTCTGGAGCGATCCGAAACCCGTTCCGTCCTTCATGTTATGGCCGTAGATCAGCGTATTGTTACAGCCCTTATGCCAGTTTACCGCGATAAAAAGCGTTCCCTTGGAGGTGTCGCTTCCGTCGATGTCCCTGTGCAGAAAATAATTCTGGCTTCCCGGAGTATATACGACCGGATCGTTGATCTTTGTACCCTCTATGTCAAGCCACCCCGACACATACGGATTGACCGCGAGATATTCGTCATATATCGGAAGCGGTTCCGGCGTGGGAGTCGCCTCGGGTACAGGTGTCGCTTCCGGTGTAAGTTTCGGTTCTGATGCAGGAGTCACTTCCGGTGACGACTCAGGTGTCGCTTCCAGTGATGCCTCAGGAGTCGCTTCCATAGTGCTCTCAGGAGTCGCTTCCATAGTGCTCTCAGGTGTCGCCTCAGTCCCTGTCCCGGCAGCTGCGTCCTCAGAGTCCCCGGAATCAGCCGCCTCGTTCGATATCGCAGCCGTCCCGCCTTTCCCGCGTGATCCGCTCATCCCCGCTGCGATGACAGCACCGAGTATGAATACCGATATAAGGATTATTATTACTGCAAGTTTATATTTCATAATCAGTCGTATGCTCCGTCTCATGTAGCATTTTAGTGCATATTCTGCACATTTGCAATTCATCGCCGATAATCTTGCAAGTCACAATAATAGCTGTCCTGCCCGGAGATAA
>JBGUNV010000089.1:0-18749 GCA_045117595.1 Lachnospiraceae bacterium | reverse complement strand
ATAAATCCTATGAACGGAATCATCCTGACTATCTCAAGTACTGCAATACCTATAAGCGCTGACAGAAATATGTTCATCTTCGGTAACACGAGACGGACAAGCGATGCTCCGGCAAACGCCAGACCGGCACACAGAAGCAGTACATAAGCAAGCATCAGCATTCCTCCTACCGGTGCCAGTATGTATGAACAGCACAAAAGGAGTGCCGCAACGGGAATGCACATCCAGCTTATGATACCTGTACCTATCATCGCACCCGGACGCTCCTTTACAAACTGCAGTGCTCTGTCCAGATGGTCATTGAAGAGCCAGCACAGAAGCATACCGAATGCGGTCATAGCCACGATCCAGTAGAGGCACTTGCCGACCTGTTTCATAAACATTGCAAGGATCCCGATCCCGGCAGCATTCTCACCGATCTCGGCAGCCTCTTCCGTTATCTCCTCATAATCATAATCATTGATATCGGCATCATCATCTATCTCGGGTTCCTGAGAACTTCTGACAGTAAGCTTACCGGTGACTACCGCATCTTCTGTTATCTCTACGTTTTCACCTTCAATGACAGCATCACCGTTGATCGTTCCGGCCAGTGTTACATTTGTGCCTCCGACATAAAACCCGTTTGTCTCGCCCGAAAACGTTACCATATTACCGACAGCATATATGCCGTTTGCCGAAACGCCCTTTCCAAAGGAAACATTGTTACCGGCAGCCCAGACGTTTCCGGCTATCCCGGTATTGCTTACCGTAATGCTGTTTCCGGCTATATAAAGGCTCTCTCCGATCTGTGTTCCGTCAACCGAAAGTTCCTGGCCTGCTGCCATAACGGAACCTTTTGCCTCAGCATTTGAAATATTGACCTGCTGTCCTGCCAGGCATGCTCCGAAGAACGGTGTCGACGGCAGTGATACCATGTTTCCGGAATCAAAAATATTACCGGCACTGTCCGGCTCCGCAGCATAGACCGGTATGCACATACACATTACCAGAAGACATGTTATGGCAAGCGCTGTGATCCTTCTCTTTTTCATTCTTAAAACTCCTTTCGTAGTCAGTCTGATTTGCAGTTCGCATTAGATCCTGTTGCTCATCGTGGTTTTATCCTGCGCAAACAACAGCGCATCATCCCTGTCGATCTCTCCGCGCATATAAAGGTCCATGATGGCGTCATCCATCGTGATCATTCCCATTTTCCTGTTGGTCTGGATCGTGGATGTGATCTGATGACTTTTATTTTCACGTATCAGATTACGTATTGCCGAGTTTGCATGCATGACTTCAAATGCGGCGCATCTGCCTCCGCCGACTCTGGGGATGAGCTGCTGGGATACAACAGCCTCCAATACATTGGCAAGCTGTGTTCTGATCTGCTGTTGCTGATGCGGCGGAAATACGTCTATTATCCTGTCTACGGTCGATGCCGCACCAATCGTATGAAGGGTTGAAAAAACAAGATGCCCTGTCTCGGCCGCGGTTATCGCTGTACTTATCGTTTCGAGGTCTCTCATCTCTCCGACGAGAATAACATCCGGATCCTCACGAAGTGCGGAACGCAACGCTATGGAATAATCATCCGTATCTATCCCTACCTCACGCTGGTTGACGATCGATCTGTCATGTCTGTGCAGATACTCGATCGGGTCCTCAAGCGTTATGATATGTGCATCCAGTTCACGGTTGATCTTGCCTATGATCGAAGCGAGTGTAGTTGACTTACCGCTTCCGGTAGGTCCCGTTACGAGTATGAGTCCGCGCTTTTTGTCATAAAGGTTTACGACGGACTGCGGTACTGACAGATCCTCCGGCATGGGGATCTTGTTACCGACAAGTCTGAATACCATCGCACATGTTCCGCGTTGTCTGAACGCGTTCACACGGTAACGTCCGAGTTGTGATATCGAATATGAAAAATCCCACTCGCCCTTGTCATCGAAAGCCTTTGTCTGCTTTTCATTCATGATCCCGTACAGAAGTCTGTGGGTATCATCAGGCATAAGCCTCGGGAAATTCATCTCCTGAAGGTGTCCGGCTACTCTCATCTTCGGAGGTATACCGACCGTGATATGCACATCACTGGCCCCGGCCTGATTTGCAACGGTAAGTATCTGTTCAATTGTTACGGTAGATGCTGCACTCTGCAGTTCCATATGTTCCTCCTATACGCTCTCGTCCTCGTATGCAACCTTGCGCATTTCACTTATCGTCGTGATCCCGCCAAGAACATATTCGGCCGCAGCACGACGGAGCGTTGTCATTCCTTCTTTTACCGCCTGTTCTTCTATCTCATCGGCATTGGCGCCTCTTGATATCATCCCTGCGATCTTGTGAGATATCGGCATTATCTCATATACACCAATACGACCCTTATAACCTTTTGAACACTCCCTGCATCCTACGGGCTCATAGATAATGCATTCCTGTTCCTCAGGCACTCTGAGTGCGCGCTTTTCCTCAGCTGTTGCCGACTTCTGCCTGCGGCACTTCGGGCACAGACGTCTTACAAGTCTCTGGGCGATGATACCGACAACCGAATCACCGATAAGGTACGGCTCGACACCCATGTCGAGAAGTCGTGTGATGGAACTTGCCGTCGAATTCGTATGTAGTGTCGATATGACAAGATGTCCCGTGATCGAGGCCTTGACCGCGATCTCTGCTGTTTCCGTATCTCTTATCTCACCGATCATGATAATGTCGGGATCCTGACGGAGAATTGATCGGAGTGCGGATGCAAATGTAAGTTCCGCCTTAACATTTACCTGTACCTGATTGATGCCGTTAACGTTTGCTTCGACGGGGTCCTCAACCGTTACGATATTTACCTCGTCGGAATTAAGTTCGGATAAGACCGTATAACACGTCGTTGATTTACCTGAACCGGTAGGTCCGGTAACAAGTATGATCCCGTGAGGGTTGGACATGATCGCATCAAATCTGGGGAGCTCACGTTCGTTAAGTCCGAGATATTTCTTGTCTCTGGTAAGTCCGTCCTTCGACGTCAGTCGCATTACGACCTTCTCACCGAAAACCGTAGGGAGTATGGATACACGGACATCATACTCCTTGCTGTCGACAACGACCGTCAGTCTTCCGTCCTGGGGTTTTCTCTTTTCGGAGATATCCAGGTTGGATATGATCTTGATCCTTGCAACAAGTGCCGGAAGAAGAGATTTGTCATAATCCATGTTCTCGACAAGCACACCGTCTATCCTGAACCTGACTCTGACCTCACGGTCGAGCGCTTCTATATGTATATCCGATGCACCCTGTCTGACCGCCGTCTCGAGCATCGTCTTTACGAGCTTGACGATCGGGGCATCTTCGATATTTTCAAATTCTATATCTGAAGCCGATGTGTCAAATGCGATCTCTGCCGCGTGTTCCTCCTGGAACTGCGCAGCTGCCGCTCTTGCCTGTTCCTTACCGTATCTTCTGTCCAACTGAAGCGATATCTGGGCGCTCGGGCAGAAGAACGGAATCACCTCCATATTGGTCATGATCGTGACATCGTCGATCGCCATGATGTTCATCGGGTCGGCCATTGCCACTTTCAGAAGATTGGGGTTCTTCTCATCGAATCCGAAAGGCATCAGCTGGTTTTTCTTCATCAGCTCCTCGGTGACGAGCCTGACCGCATTGTCATCGATCCCGACCTTTCTGAGGTCTACCGTGTCAATACCGAGCTGTGAGGACAGTACGTTGGAAAAATCCTCATGCGAAACATAGCCTAGTGCTATAAGCGTCTCGCCCAGCTTGGTACCTCTGATCTTCTGTTCCTTGAGTGCCGTCTCGAGCTGTGCCGATGTGATCAGCCCCTCGCTGATCATCAGGTCTCCGATACGGACTTTCTTGCGAATGATTGCCATAATCTTCCCCTGTTATTTTACTTTATCTATTCCGCGGATATTGAAATATCCAGTTTTCCATCATCAGCCGTTACGGAATCGATGATGGTCCCATCCTCCGAAACGGTTCCTATCTCGCCGCCACTTTCAAGCGCTTCGCGCATCTGCGGTACGAACGAAGCATAATCGACCATTGATATATCAAGATCCACCTCGCCCTTTACGCCGGGAATGCTTCCACAGTCCGTGTACTGCCACATTGTAAAGTCATACAGAAAATCATTATTGTCCAGATACTGCGGAGCCCAGAAATCATACACCCGGAGTGCATCGAGCTTCAGATATCTTCTCATCCAGTTCTCCGAAGCATATATCATCGGATAATATCCCGCTTCCCTGATCTTCTCACAGAAAGCTATGCACATTTCACTTCGAAGTTCGTCGGAAATCTCCGTCGTATTGGTCCTGGCGCTTTCATCATCAATGTATTCGGTATCAAACGCTACCGGATATGAGATATCGTAATCCTTGATCATATCTATCACATATTCCGCTTCCTCCGCTGCCTCTTCGGCGGTCACGGCCTGTGTGAAGAAATATACCCCGAGCTTGATACCTGTTCTGTTCGCTTCACTCGCGTACTGATCGAACTTCTCATCCTTGACAAGTCCTCCTTCCGAATATCCTCTGTACCCGCACCGCAGCATGACAAACTCACAGCCTCCCGCAGCCAGTTCATCGAAATTGACATTGGAATTATGGTACGACAGATCACATCCGAGATGGCTGATCTTCTCACCGTTCTCGTCAAAATACGCCATGAAGCCCTTGTCTATCCTGAATGTCCCCTTCTCATACGGGTTAAGGGACAGCAGACCTTCCGTCAGTTTCCGCTCGGGCATATAGACATTTGTTACATTCACATGACTCTGTTCCTCAATCACCGTGGCCAGCTCCTCCCTGACCGCAGCGATCTCTTTTGAACTCTTGCTGTGGATGACAACAGCACCTACAACAAATCCCATTACAAATGCCGTTACCAGCACAATGATAACAGTGCCTGTATCTATGCGTCTCTTCTTTTTTACAGATGCCGGTGTAACCTCGCGGTTACGGTTTTCCTGTTGTCCTTCTGCTCCCACTTATACTCCCCTTATATGAAAATCCTATCCCAGAGCAGCATTCACTCTGTCAATAAGTTCCGTCGCAAACAGATCATCTTCTATCACGAGCGGTATAACTCTTTCATCGATCACTACCCTCCTGACCGCCTCATATACTTCCTGAGGTTTGGCGCCGGCCGAATCGTGTCCTATGATGAACAGATCCGGATGATGATCACGGATATGATCGATGGCTTCGACCACGGAACGAACCACCTTCACCTTGAAATTATTGGCTGTCAGAGTGTCGCGCATCTCCCTGAGTTTTGCGATATCGTTATCCATTATGAGTATCTCGGGATTGACCGCCTTCTTTGTTCCTTCGGTAAATATCCTGTCGATCCTTGACAGAAGTTCGCCCTTCGGTATGGTCTTTACAAGATATCCTGCTGCTCCCTTTGCCATCAGTTCCCTGACCAGATTGGGATTGGATACACCCGAGAGAAATACCACGGGAATATCGGCAGTGTCCGGATTCTTACGAAGTTCCTCAAACACCTGCAGTCCGTTTACGACCGGCATCTCTATATCAAGAAGGATAAGGTCCGCATCATATCCGGACATCTTCTCAACGACACGGTATCCCGCATTTTCCGTTATCACGTCATACGTTTCCTCAAGATATTTCTTCAGTATCTTGAGGGTCATGATATCATCATCAACTATAAGTATTCTTTTTTTCATATCAAACAACCTCAAATAATACTGTCAAAAAACCCTTCAACCGCCCGGGCGAGTGTCTCCCGCTTGATCGGCTTGCCGAGGATCCCGACGGTATGCTCTCCCATAAGCATTGACCGTTCCCCGATATAATCATCTCCCACGATATACATGACCGGAACTGTCGAGCATCCCGGCTGCATGTGAACGGATAATACCGTCGTCTGTCCGTTCATACCGCCCAGAACCGGGTTGATGATAAGCAGATCAGCATGGTGTCTGATAAAATAGTCTACGGTCCTGATCCCCGAATCTAGGGCTACAACATTGTATTTCTGTGTCAGAAACAGTGTACACAGTTTCCTGGTCTTAACATCGCTGTCAACAACGACCACCGTCTTCTTTGCAATCGTGCCTGCATCGGTGTTTTCGCGGCTCTTCGGACGCTCCTCCATCCTGATGGTTCCCTGTGCCCCCATTGCTCCTTCGGGATTGGTCATTGCCTTCTGTTTCAGTCTTCTGACGGGATCATCTGCATCAGCAGCAGGTGCATGTTCACTGACCTTTGCTCTGGCCTTATCAAGGAATGCCGACATCTTACGTATTGTTTCCCCGCTCTTTTCGGGATCGGGTCTTTTACTCTTATGGCGACTGCGCTCGGCATATTTGTCCTCTTTCATCGTCTGGGCGGCATCGATCAGAGTTCTGATCTCCGACACACGCTTCCGGCCCCGTTCTATGGCAGCTTCAAGGTTGTCGAGCTTAGTGTCCATATCGAGCACTATCGCGCGCTGGTTTTCAACATCTCCCGGTGCCTTGACGCTGTGACCGATGAGGCGGTCGATATTCTTCGTTTCCAGGTAGACCGGTTCAACCGGTTCCGGCCTGAATTCCCTTTCCTCAATAACGGTGTTTATTAACGAAAACAGTTCGCTCTCGTCTATATCCCCCTCGTAAAATGCCACATCTCCGATCTCAAGAAATTCGAGACTCCTGTCGGAGTACTCATCATTCGTCAGAACAATGACGGGAATATCGGCAGTACGTGCATCCGGGGATTTATTGATCATCCAATCATATATGTACAGACCCACGCTCTTCGGGTCATCTCCGTTTATGATCACAAGATCAGGGAGAACTCCTTCCGCATCAGGTTTCAGATGATCCAATGCACTTTCTCCCGGATTTACGGCAACGCCCGATATATAATCAGGCAGAAAGGATCTGATCATCTCACGTCTGTTGCGGTCATCATCGATTATGACAACTCTGAGCTGGTTCATCTGATTACTCCTTATCCCTGTCGGACAGTTCCTTCAGAGACTTACTGATATTATCTATGATCGTCCTGTACAACCGGACCAGCTTGTCGTAATTGGCATCGACAAAACCGTAATTTTCTCCCTTACCGGCAACCTCATGTATCTTGGCCATCGTGAACAGCTGATGAGCTCCGATATTTGCCGCAACGCTCTTCAGGGAATGCACGCATATGACATAGTTCTCATAATCGCGGTGCCTGGCGTGTTCTTCTATCTCGGCAGCCTTGGCAGGTCCGTATTCGGTAAAGATCTCCAAAATGTCCATGTAGTCTCTGACATTCCCGTCGACCTTGGAAAGTCCCGTTTCAATGTCAACACCCGGGATCTCAATGTCCAGGTCATCCTGCTGCTGCGCTTCCTCTTCCTCGATGGCAACGAACAGATGAGGTGCAAGATTGTCCTTCAATACCTGTTCTATCGTCTGAGTCTCAACCGGCTTGCTGAGGTAATCACTGAATCCCTTTCGAAGGTATTCATCCTTCATGCCTCTTATGGCATTTGCGGTCACTGCAATTACCGGTACTCTCGCCCTGTCCCTGTCAGCCAGCCCGCGTATGGCATTAAGCGCCTCTTCACCGTTCATCCCCGGCATCATATGGTCCATAAAGATCAGATCATATGTTTCGTCCGATGCCTTTCTGACAGCCTCTTCTCCGCTGTCTGCGGTATCGGCATCTATCTCATAGTGAAGAAGCAGCCCCCGGAGTATCTTGATATTGACCGGATTATCATCAACCACGAGCACCTTTGCGGACGGTGCATATATGACCGACCGTTTCTTCTCCTCCTGCTTATGGTATACGAGATAGTTGGACAGTTTCTTGCGGTCAAGCACCTTCTGCGGGATACATACGGTAAATACCGTACCCTTGCCGTATGTACTCGAAACATCTATCGTCCCGTCCATCAGTTCGGTAAGTTGTTTGCAGATGGAAAGTCCCAGACCGCTTCCCTCAACATTCCTGTTAAGACGCATATCGACCTGACGGAACTTGTCAAAAATAAGGTCGAGATCATCCTTCCTGATCCCGATACCCGTATCCGTAACGCTGAACTTTAATATAATGGAATCCGCACTCTCACCTTCCTCAAATGTGGCTGAAAGCTCAACATAACCTTCGTTTGTGAACTTCACGGCATTGTTACATATGTTGGTGAGCACCTGCCGTATCCTGACGATATCTCCGTACAGCCGGCTCGGAAGCTCCGGATTCGCATTGATGCGGAAATCGATCCCCTTCTTCTGGGCAGGGATCGAGATGACGGATTCAATATCGGTAAAAAGATACTGCAGATAATAAGGTACAGGCACCAGTTCCATATGGCCTGCTTCTATCTTGGATATATCAAGAAGATCGTTGATAAGAGACAACAGATTGTTACTGGCGCTCTTGATCTCTCCGGCATACTCATTGACAATATCAGACTCGCCAAGCTGCAGCAGCAGCTCGGAAAAACCGATTATCGCATTCATAGGTGTACGTATCTCATGGGAAATATTGGCTATGAACGCATTCTTTGATCTGTTGGCTTCGGTAAGTTCCTCTATCCTTCGCAGCAGATCTTCGTTTTGTTTTCCGTCCTTTGTACTCTCTGCCATCCTGTCAGCCTTCAAGATTAAGCTTCATGTCACCGTCCTTGATCCAGCCGCGTTTTCTCATGAACTGAGATATCGCAAGAGAACAAACAGCAGGTAATACAAAGTGAAGCAAAATGATCTTGACGATAACAAGCCATCCGGCTTCAGTCTCCGTCATTACCTGATATGTCATAAGCTGTCCTACCAGTCCGCTCGTTCCCATACCGGATCCGGTAGCATTGTTTGTCATCTTGAATACGAGTGTACCGACCGGTCCGAGTATAGCCGATGATATGATAGCGGGAAGCCATATGACGGGTTTTTTCATGATGTTCGGAACCTGAAGCATACTGGTCCCGATACCCTGGGCGAACAGTCCTCCCCATCCGTTCTCGCGATAAGACGCAACGGCAAATCCGATCATATTGGCACAGCATCCGACGGTAGCGGCTCCCGCTGCAAGTCCGGAAAGGTTAAGTATCAGCCCCAGAGCAGCCGAACTTATCGGAAGAGTAAGGATCATGCCCATGATGACCGATACAAGTATACCCATGAGCAGAGGCTGGCGTTCCGTACTCCAGTTGATGATCCCTCCGAGCCATGTCATGAACCCTGATATCGGCGGCCCCAGAAGGATTCCGGCTATGCCTCCGGACAATATGGTCACCGAAGGAGTTACGAGTATATCCAGCTTCGTTTTGCCCGCTACGAGCCTTCCGACCGTGATGCCGGTCAGTGCGGCTATATATGCTCCGAGCGGCTCACCCGGGCCCTTGTAATTGATAACGCCTTCCACTACAAGACTGCCCGCGATCATGTTAGCTGCGAATGCACCGATCATACCGCATACGGCGGCAGAAAATATAACAAGCGGCTTTTCCTTGAACTTAACCGCAACACCGCATCCTATACCTGCACCCGTGATACTGCTGGCGATCTGCCCGATAACGATCAGATATGATCCCACAAATCCCGGGATATAAGAACCGATCTGTTTGATAATAGTACCTATTATCAGAGTTGCGAACAGTCCGAGCGCCATGCCGGACAGTCCGTCGATAAAAACATAATTTAAAACTTTTTTCATGATTTTCTCACCACACAAATATTCTGTTTTTTCGAAATACCATACAGAACTAGTGTACTCTGAAAACGACGATTTTTCAAACTTTTTTATTTACTTTTTCAAAACTATATGCTAGTATTTTTTCTGTGCAAAGTTATAGTGTATTTTGCATTAATGTTTTTATTATTTTCGGAGGTATCATAATGAAAGGTACGGTTAAATGGTTCAATAACCAGAAGGGTTACGGATTCATTTGCGACGAGCAGGGAAATGACGTATTCGTACACTACTCAGGACTTAACGGAGAAGGCTTCAAGTCTCTTGACGAAGGCGCTGCTGTTGAGTTTGACGTAGTCAACGGAGAAAAGGGCCCTCAGGCAACGAACGTAACAAAGTTATAATCTCCGCAGCTTGTGCCTTTTCGTTTTTCGTATATATTGTAATGATATTTAATGAAACACGCACCGGTAACAGATCTAGAGATTATAAAAAAGGAACCTAACTGAAGGTTCCTTTTTTATTATGATCAATTATGTTCTACTGATTCTGTCTGCTCATGACCTGTCTGGACATCGCCATATTCTGCTGTATCTGGGCATCTATCGCCATTGCCGCATCGCGCATATCCTGATGTACACGCTGGAATGCAGCCACTACCTGCGGATCGAACTGGATACCCGCTCCCTGCGTGATAATGTTATATGCCTCCTCATGGGTCTTGGCCTTCTTGTAACTTCTCTCGGCAACAAGTCCGTCATAAACATCGGCTACGGCAAGGATCCTTGCAAGGATCGGGATATTGGCACCCGAAAGTCTGTCGGGATAACCGTTTCCGTCCACTCTCTCATGATGATATTTTGCCATCTGGAATGTGTAATACAGGAATTTGTTGTTCGGCAGTATATATGCATACTTCTGTATGGCATTAGCAGCCATTGTCGTATGCGATTTCATAAGCGCGAACTCTTCATCCGTATATTTACCGACCTTGGAGAGCACCGCATCGGGAACACCTATCTTACCCATGTCATGGAGTCTGGAACTTAGCAGTATCAGTTCGAAGTCAGCCGGATCTATACCGTAGTTCACTCCGGACATAAGCATTTCCTTGAGAAGGATCTCCATGTATTTGGAAACGCATATACAATGTTTGCCGGTATACGGATCCTTCTGGGATATAAGGTCGGTTATGATACCTATTATGAAATACTCCAGGTTCATCGCAGTCCTGGCCTGGTAGCTTGCCGTCTGCTGAAGCTGGGTATTGTACTGGTTCATCTGATTCTTGTATTCGAGTACATCTGCCTGCAGTTCCATACGCTTGCGCAGAAGATCGGGAATGATGGGCTTACGGATAAAGTCAACCGCGCCGAGCCTGTAGGCTTCCATCTCGGTCGTATTCTCCTTGTCACCCGACAGGAACAGGACCGGTATGCTCTTGGTCTTGTCGCTCGCCTTGAGACGCATGATAAAATCAAATCCGTTTATTCCCGGCATCGCCACATCCAGGAGAATAAAATCAGGCATTATCGTCGCCTTGGCCAGTCGCTGCAATGCCGCCTTCGGATTATCAATATCAACGATACGATATGATTTTTCAAGTGCTTTCTTGGCGACCAGAAGTTCGGTGTCGTTATCATCAATTATCATTATCGTATACATCGGGTGATCTCCTCTATGCTAAGATTTCCACCAAATATGTCAAGTTTCGATCCGACCGTAAAATCAACACGTCCATGGCCCATCTCCCTGAGCCTTAAAATGTCATCCGTCGATGAAACACCTCCCGCATAACACACGGGCAGAGGCGATTCTGCCAGTATTGAAACGAGTCGTTCATCTATCCCGGCTCCCAGGCCTTCAGAATCAACGGCATGAACAAGAAATGCATCACAGTATCTGCCAAGGTCATCAAACAGTTCCCTGTCAACGGTCACATCCGTAATGTGCTGCCATCTGTCAGTAGAGACCAGGTATGTCCCACCCATGAATCTGCAGCTCAGATCAAGGACCAGATGATCCTTGCCGACCGCTCTGCTCATACGTTCGAGATTGTCCCTGTTTATGATGCCATTGGAGAAAACATAACTTGTAACGATCACATGACTGGCCCCGGCATCGATGAATTC
Organism: Lachnospiraceae bacterium; assembly: GCA_045117595.1. Classification (GTDB taxonomy): domain Bacteria; phylum Bacillota; class Clostridia; order Lachnospirales; family Lachnospiraceae; genus UBA2868. The sequence continues at coordinate 6,982 of JBGUNV010000089.1, read as the reverse complement.
GGATGCATTTTCCGGATCGATCCCGCCTCCGGCCATAAGGCCCTGCGGATATGCGGCAAGCGCTTCCAGTGCCTGCTGTTTCGTGGCCCGGTAATATTCACTGTCAGCATGGTTCAGCATTATCACATGACCGCCGGTAAGACCGTATTCCTTATACAGTCGGGCATAATATGCGGCATTTTTCTCGGCAACAAAATTCTCTGCTGCACGGTCTCCCTCATCTCGAAGGGTGGAACCGACGATCTGCTTGACTTTGCCGTTATGGATATCGATACAGGGGCGAAATTTCATCTGCTTAACACAAAACTCAGGAATTTAACACATTGCGGGAACCTACGGCGCATCCTGAATTCTCCTTCGGAGAATGCGCCTAGGCTACATGTTAAATTCCTTTCAGGAATTTAACACATTACTCATATCGTACATGCCGGGGGCTTTACCGGCTATATACTTCGCAGCTTCTACCGCACCCTTTGCAAAAACAGCCCGCGAGTAAGCGGTATGTGAAAATGTAATGACCTCATCCGTACCGGCAAAGATCACATCATGGTCTCCTACTATGGTACCTCCGCGTACAGCGGATATCCCGATCTCGGTATCGGGTCTTGTCATCCTTCTTTGGGACCTGTCGAAAACATAATCCTTCTTGTCGGCAAGGCCGGCATTTACCGCATCGGCAAGCGCAAGTGCCGTACCGCTCGGTGCGTCCAGTTTTGTACGGTGATGCTTCTCGACTATCTCAATATCAAATCCCGCTTCCGCAAGTCTGGCGGCATTTTCCTTCAGTATCTTCTGGATGATGTTGATCCCGAGAGACATGTTGGCAGATTTGAACATCGGAGTTGTTGATGATGCTTCATTTAATTTCCGAAGCGTATCGTCACTAAGACCGGTCGTACATTCAACAAGAGGTATCTTATTTGTCACACACCAGTCGATGACGGCATCTACCGCAGCAGCATTGCCGAAGTCGACAACAACATCTGCTGTTGTATCAGCCTTTGCTATATTGTCTACTACCGGAAATTTTCCTGTCTCCTCGGTATTGATATCAACACCTGTTACTATCTCGATATCCGGATCATTTTCAACGATACCGGCTATCATCTTTCCCATACGGCCGTTGCAGCCGTGCATTATCATCTTAACCATTACAGTACCCCGTAGTCTTCCATAGCCTTTTTGAGAATGGCGACATTATCGCTTTCCATCTCGCAAAGAGGACGGCGCAGTACACCCCGGTCTCTTCCCTGCAGTTCAAGTGCCTTCTTGACCGGTATGGGATTGACCTCACAGAAAAGCGCATTGCACAGCGGAATGGCATCAAGCTGTCTCCTGGCTGCAAGTGCCGGATCATTATCCAGAAACGCCTGACATATGTCATGAGTCTTGGCCGGGGCTACATTGGAAAGTACCGATATGACTCCGAGGCCGCCGAGTGCCATGATCGGGATTATCTGATCGTCATTACCCGAATACAGTTCGATCTCATCACCGCAAAGGCTCATAAGCTTTGCGATCTGTGATATATTACCGCTCGCCTCCTTGATACCGACTATGTTCGGTACGGTCTTGACAAGGGTTGCTGCTGTCTGCGGCATGATATTGCATCCCGTTCTGCCGGGAACATTATACATGATTATCGGGAGCTTCACGCTTTCGGCAACCATCGTAAAGTGCTCGATAAGTCCCTTCTGTGTCGACTTGTTATAATATGGTGTGACAACAAGAAGTGCATCAACTCCGTATTTTTCAGCCTCCTGCGAAAGGTATATCGCCGTCTCCGTACAGTTGCTTCCCGTACCTGCAATAACGGGGATCCTGTGATCCACAACCTCGGCACAGAACTTAATACAGTCAAGATGCTCCTCATGAGACAGGCACGATGCCTCTCCTGTCGTACCACATACTACTATCGCATCGGTTCCGTTTTCTATCTGATACTCTATCTGCTCTCTGAACTTGTCATAATCAACGTCTCCGTTTGCAAGAAACGGTGTGCATATTGCTACAGCTGCTCCGGTAAAAATCGACATTTTCATTTCCTCCGTTTATTTATCATGTTGTTCTGCTGCCTACTTGAGACTGACTATCCAGTCAAGCGGCTGCTGGTTGATACATATCGGTATCACCATCACCATCGATCCGTTTATATCAAGCGGTTCCTTGGACATTGTCGGCGGCAGCAGATTAAGTTCCATTCCGTCATCGGACTTGGCAGTTGCAAAAAGTCCGTCACAGATATTGATGAATTCACCCACCGAATCAAGTGCGCTTACATTTACCGCGTCGAAAAACTGCTTGGCGAATGCCTCCGCTATCGCAAGGATACCCTTGTCATCTCCGGCAAAAGCATTGATCACATTATAATCCCCGACAACCTCCTGCATGGCAACAGCACCCGTTCTGTAATTGGATGTCGTATACCCGCGCTTCAACGATATATCATCGGATGCCAGACGATTGATACATCTGAACGTTATCGACAGCAGGTCAATGAGAGGACCGTCAGGTAATTCGGGAAGATACAGCGGAAGTATCCTGTCCACATCTCCCGACTTGACAGCTTCAATATCCGAAAAAGTAAAGCCGTTCTCTTTTTTGAAATAATCCATGGCGCCCTCGATCTGCTCGAGCGTCATTATCTCCTTGTCTATCGCACACTGGCAGAAGCGGATATAATGGCTTCCCTGAAGAGCCAGGAGACGCTCTACCTGAACATCGGTCAGATATCCCATCGAAACGGCTATATCTCCGAATTTCCTGTCCTGCTGCATCTGCTTCAGGTTGACTTCTTCGGCCTGCTCTTCGGTCATCAGCTTCTCTGATACCGCAATAAGCCCGAGCTTGACCCTTGTCTTGTCCAGTTCCATCTTGATGGTCAGGAATTCATCTTCGGTAATGATGTTCTTTCTTACCAGATAGTTTCCGAAAATATTAGCAAACATAACCTCTCCTTTTCACCCCCGTTAGTATACAATTATACAAAAAATAGTCCGACTTGTCTTTATTTTTATTGATTATTCTTTGCAGCAAACGCTGCCCTCTTTCTAAGTGTCGGATCCAGGATTTTTTTACGTATGCGTAAGGTCTGGGGCGTTATCTCTAGAAGCTCGTCCGTGTCAATGAATTCAAGTGCCTGCTCAAGCGAAAGGATCCTCGGCGGTGACAGACGAAGTGCATCATCTGATCCCGAAGCCCTGGTGTTCGTAAGATGCTTTGACTTGCATACATTGATCTCAACATCCTCGGCCTTTCCGGTCTGACCGATGACCATACCGGCATAGACCTTTTCACCGGGTCCTATGAACAGTGTGCCTCTCTCCTGTGCCTGGAACAGACCGTATGTCACCGCTTCCCCGTTTTCAAACGCTATGATGCTGCCCTGTTTCCTGAACTGTATATCACCCTTATAGGGAGCGTATTCATCATATATCGTATTGATGATCCCTTCACCTTTGGTATCGGTAAGAAACTCACCTCGGTATCCGATAAGCCCTCTGGCAGGGATCGAAAACTCGAGGCGCAGGTACCCGCCGGTTATGGGAGTCATGTTCTGAAGTTCGCCTTTTCTTGAACCGAGTTTTTCTATAACATTTCCGGAAAGAGCCTCCGGAACATCGATATAGGCGATCTCCATGGGCTCGGTCTTCCGTCCCTTTGAATCTGTGCGATACAGAACCTCCGCTTTACTTACGGCGAACTCATAACCCTCGCGGCGCATGTTCTCGATAAGCACCGACAGGTGAAGCTCGCCTCTTCCGGAAACCTTGAACGAGTCGGTGGAATCGGTCTCCTCCACACGGAGAGATACATCCGTGTTCAGTTCACGGAAGAGTCTCTCGCGGATGTGACGGCTCGTCACATATTTTCCCTCCTGTCCCGCAAGCGGAGAATCGTTGACCATGAAGTTCATGGAGATGGTAGGCTCCGATATCTTCTGGAAGGGGATCGGCTCAATCTTTTCAGGATCGCATATCGTATCTCCAATATGAATATCCGATATTCCGGATACGGCAACGATCGATCCGACGGTAGCTTCCTTGACATTGACCTTGTTGAGCCCGTCATACTCATACAGCGCTGATATCTTGACCTTCTGCTGCTTGTCGGGCTCATGGTGGTTCACGATGACAACTTCCTGATTGATACGAAGCGTCCCGTTCTCTATCTTGCCGACGCCGATACGTCCGACGTATTCATTGTAATCTATCGTACTGATCAGGGCCTTAGCAGGTGCTTCAAAATCGCCCTCCGGAGCCGGGATATAGTTAACGATCGCATCAAAGAGCGGTACCATTGATTTTTCTAGCTTATCCGGAGCCGTTCCGCTCATACCCATCTTGGCCGATGCATAAATGAAAGGACAGTCTAGCTGCTCATCGCTCGCATCAAGATCCATGAACAGTTCAAGCACCTCGTCCACGACCTCCTCGCATCTTGCCTCTTCCCTGTCAACTTTGTTAACACAGACAAGCACCGGAAGTTTGAGGCTCATTGCCTTCTTGAGCACGAACTTGGTCTGAGGCATAACACCTTCAAATGCGTCCACAACAAGGATTGCTCCGTCCACCATCTTAAGGACGCGTTCAACCTCTCCGCCGAAATCGGCATGCCCGGGTGTGTCCACTATATTTATCTTGACGTTTTTGTAGGATACGGCTGTATTCTTGGACAGGATTGTGATACCCCTCTCACGCTCGATATCGTTGGAATCCATGACCCGCTCAGCCACTTCCTGATTCTCACGGAACACTCCGCTCTGCTTGAGCAGTTCATCTACAAGTGTTGTCTTGCCGTGATCTACATGTGCGATTATCGCGATATTTCTTATGTCTTCTCTCTTCTTTATCATATGGCACAGGTTGTCAAAAGGGACGGTTCTTTTTGACAACTTTTCTTTCTTATTTGATCTTATGTAGTCATGTATCTCAAAAGTTGTCAAAAAGAACCGTCCCTTTCGACACCTTTTGACAACCTTTTGTCAATATTCCTAAAATGCGTGTTGCGAACTGGAAATATATGAGCAGCGACAGCGCATCGACTATCGTTGTAATGAACGGACTGGCCATGACAGCCGGGTCAAAACCAATCTTCTGGGCGATCATCGGCAGGGAGCAACCCACGATCTTGGCAAAGAACACGGTAACTATGAGTGTCAGGCACACAACGACCGCCACTATCACCGGTACATTATCAAGAAGCATTATCTTGGCAAATCCGGCCACCGCAAGTGTTGCACCGCATGCAAACGATACTCTTATCTCTTTCCATATAACCTTGAAAATATCCGACCATTCGATCTCATCAAGAGACAGTCCACGGATTATCGTAACGCTGGCCTGTCCTCCGGCATTTCCTCCTGTATCCATGAGCATCGGGATAAAACTTGTAAGTACGACGTATGCACCGAGTGCCTGTTCGTAGTGTGTGATTATCTTACCAGTGACGGTTGCGCTTATCATCAGAAGGAGCAGCCAGGGTATACGTTTCTTCCATGTCTCGAGCGTGTTCGTCTTCATATAGGGCTTGTCGGTAGGCAGGATAGCTGCCATCTTTTCGATATCCTCCGTAACCTCTTCCTGCAGGATATCGACTACGTCATCGATAGTGATGATACCGACAAGACGTCCTTCATTATCAACGACCGGCATTGTGGTAAGGTCATATTTCTGGAACATCCTGGCGACTTCTTCCTGGTCGGTCATCGTATTTGTGGATATGACATTGTCGTTCATGAACTCGGCAACGTGCACATCCGGCTGGTTAAGCAGAAGATCGCGGAGCGAAACCGTACCGAGCAGATGCCGTCCCTGATCAAGAACATAGCACGTATCTATCGTTTCCTTGTCTACTCCTATCCTGCGGATCCTGTCGATACACTCGGTGACGGTCAGATTTTCCTTGAGGTCAACAAATTCCACCGTCATAAGGCTTCCGGCGGAATCCTCCGGATAGCGGAGCAGATGGTTTATATCACGTCTTGCTTCGGGATCGGCATTTGCAAGCAGTTTCTTGACAAGTCCCGCCGGCATCTCCTCCATAAGGTCGGCAGCATCATCCGCCATCAGATTGTTGATGATGTTGGCGGCCTCACGGTCGGTCAGTGTGGTAATGATCTCCTGCTCTATTTCCACAGGCAGGAAAGCAAACACATCCGCTGCTATGCTTTTGGGCAGTATCCTGAATATCTTGATCTGCTCCTCGTGAGGAACTTCCTCAAGAAATGCTGCGATATCAGCCTCATTCCATTCGACCAGTTCCTGACGGATGCGGGTATACTGCTTGTCCTCCACAAGCTTCAGTATTTCTTCCATTGTCATGTTGTCTTCCATAATCCACCACCGATCAGAATATGGTAACTTTTCCGTCCATGACCGCGTATACGGCCGGTTCGGGAACAGATATCCTTGCACGTCCCGATGTTATATCCGTAATATCCGCTGTAAGCTTTGCGGCATCTTCCACTGCAAACTGCGCCAAAACCGATTGAGCATATTCTACCGATACGGTATCGATTCCTTTTGCCGAAATCATACGCCGGATCTTTTCAAAATCATTGTAATCGCACTCCGTGCGAACGATAAATCCCTGTATCCTGTTAATGACCGTGCAGTTCTCAAGTGCCTTCTTAACAGCTGCGGAATAAGCCCTTACCAGCCCTCCGGTGCCAAGAAGCGTACCGCCGAAATACCTGGTGACGACAACGCAAACATTCGTTACATGCCCTGCCGCAAGAACATCCAGCATCGGACGGCCAGCGGTCCCGGATGGCTCCCCGTCATCGGAACATCTCGTCCTGTCACCGTTTTCACCTATGATAAAAGCACTGCAATTGTGACGTGCATCCCAGTATTTCTTTTTCATCGCCGTGACAAAAGCTACGGCCTCATCCTCGGAAGAGACCGGTTCTATCGTAGCTATGAAACGGGACTTTTTTTCCTCGATCTCACCTGTCCCGCCTGAATGTAAGCTTAACCAT
>JBGUNV010000088.1:0-13402 GCA_045117595.1 Lachnospiraceae bacterium | reverse complement strand
GGTTAACGGCTTCAAGGAAGGCAATCAATTCCAGACTTTACTTGGGGTTACGGGGTCCGGTAAGACCTTTACGATGGCTAACGTGATAGCCGCTCTGAACAAGCCGACACTGATCATCAGCCACAACAAAACCCTCGCTGGCCAATTGTATTCCGAGATGAAGGAGTTCTTCCCCGAGAACGCGGTCGAGTATTTTGTGTCTTACTCTCTCACAGATGGACAGCTACAACATGTTGCGTGAAAAAGGGTTAGATATGACGATATATTGTATGTAGTTGTACCGATACGGAATATACGGACTATAAAAACTATAAGAACTTGTGACCCGATTGTGCACGAAGCAAATGTGTGAGGCTGGGGGATGCGTATGAAAAAGGAAAATGAAATAGTTCTATTTAATGATGGGAATAAAAATATTGAAGTACAGGTAAGTCCTGATCAGGAAACAGTCTGGTTGACCCAGAAACAGATGGAAGAGCTGTTTGAAGTCAAGCAGGCTACTATCAGCGAACATATATCTAATATACTTGAATCCGGGGAGCTTGATGAGACTTCTATCGGTTTTTCCGATAAAAGTTCCGGAGGGCGAAAACCAAAGATATATAATCTGGATATGATCTTGTCCGTGGGCTACAGAGTCAATTCAAAACGTGGTATCGCATTCAGGAGATGGGCAAATAGTGTTTTGAAGGAGTACTCACTAAATGGCTATGCCATAAACGAAAAGCGTCTTCTGGCATTGCAGAAGACTGTCGAAATCCAGACAAAGATGTTAGCCAATACGATGGATATTGAGCAGGATGAAGTACTCAAGGCTGTGAATCTGTATACTCAGGCATTGCAGCTTCTTGACCAGTATGACCATCAGGCATTGGCTAAACCTGAGGGAAATCAACCGACTTACAGGATAACCTATGATGACTGCAGAAAAATGGTTTCTCATATGGAAGACAGTTTTAAGTCGGACGTGTTTGGTGTTGAGAAAGAACCAGGTAAAGTCGAGGGAATACTGGCTGCTGTTTACCAGGATGTGTTTGGGGGAGAAGTATACCCGTCCCTTGAGGAGAAGGCGGCAAACCTGTTGTATTATATGATAAAAGATCATCCTTTTGCTGATGGATGCAAGCGGATTGCAGCATCCCTGTTCCTGGAGTTTCTGAACAGAAACAATGCCCTTTTTAGGAATGGACAAAAAGTTATCAGCGATGGAGCGCTTGTGGCAATTACACTTATGATAGCGGAATCCGATCCGAAGGAAAAAGACATTATGACTATGATGGTTATGAATCTGTTGACTGTGTAATTCGTATATGGATTGATAGAAAGAGATAATCTACAAGGAGGAGCAGACGAATGCTGATACAAGACATAAAAGGACAACGAATAGAATGGAAAAGAAAAGGTTGGTCAATTCCAGAATTCAGAGGGAGCAAACAATACTGGTATGCTATCCTGCAAGAATTGATGGGAAAAATAAACAAAAATGGGGCCGTGGACATAAATGCTAGTCTGGAATTAGAGTCTACAGAAGGCACATATTCATGGAGAACATATGCTCCCTTTTTGAAGGGGATAGGATTGGTTGAGAGTAAATCCGGAATGCTTGTTTTAACAAAACAGGGACAGCATTTTTGTGAAACACCAAACAAGAGATTTATAGCTAATCTGATTCATGATAGATATCGCATTTTTGGAGAAGTTCTATATCTAATTCGGAAAGAACCTAATACTATAGAAAAGATAGATGAGATATTATGCAGAGAATATATACTTGATTGGGCAAATTTAAGTAATACACGACGGAGAATGGATTGGCTAGAAGTTTTGGGGTTAATAGAGGCATTAGGCAATCGTAAATGGGGAGTGTCTGATGAAGGAAAAAGAGCTTTAGAAGATTGGCAAATTGTTTCACCCGAGGTTGTGGAGAATTATGATGAAGATGGTCAAGAAGTGCAAATACTCCCCGCTCCAACAGAGATTGGTGTGTTATTGAGAAATCTGGTTGATAATCCGTCGCTTCATAAAAAAAGAAACACATATAATATATGGATTCCTAGCCCGAATCGAATAGAGAATTTGAGAACAATTGTTCAATATGCGTCAGAAAAAGTCTCAAAGAACGAACTTTTTAGTTATATTGAAAAAGAGTTTCAATTGAAAAAGGGCAGTATTGAATCTATGATGCCGTTCTTAAGAGCTGACGGACTGATTGCAGAAGTTGGTAAAAGCGTTTATGAGGCAACTTCTGCCGCAAGGGCATGGTGTGATTCGGGCAACGATTTGGACTTGATTAGGATAATTCATTCAAATAGAAGGTTTGTGGGCGAAATGATTCTTGCTGCAAGAGAAGATATAACAAGAAATGAGATATACGCTGAAGGATTAAAATATGGAGTAAATAATGAAAAATGTAGATGGATAATGGGTTTGCTAATTGAAGCTGGAGTTTTGGAAGAAACGCAATATCTACATGTTAAAGCCACAAGGCTTGGAAACATGTTTGTTTCTGAATTACCTATGATGCCGAGTGAGTACTTGGAATCAAATTCTTGTGAGCAAGATAAAGAAAATGAGAACCCAGTAGAAAACAGAATTGATGATTACAAGACAGATCTGTTCAATGCATTAAGTGTATCAGCAAAAGACCCGATGGCGGAAGGGAAAGCCTCTGGCGCAGCATTTGAAGAGAATATTGCTTCTATTTTTCAATTGATGGGATTTGATGCAACTCATATTGGCGGAGCAGGGAATACAGATGTTGTTGTAAAGTGGAGAGACATGAGTGGTAAAACAGTTACTGCTATTGTTGATGGGAAATCAAAATCAAGTGGAACAGTAACACATACGGATGTGAGCGATGTAGCAATTGAAACTCATAAGGATAAAAACAGCGCTGAGTATGTTGCTATAATTGGACCAGGGTTTAGCGGGGATACAATTAAGAATTTTGCTCGTAAAAAGGGCTTTGCACTTGTAACAGAAAGAGAGTTGATTGATATAGCTGTAAATTCCCAAGAATTAGGATTAACGCTAGAGGAAATTGCTTTACTGTTTAAAGTACCAAATGGTCTTGCTTCCCTTGAAGAGTGTATTAATTCCAAAAAGAGACAGTTAGAAATAGTCTCTTTAGTTGTAAGGACATTCAAGCAAGAACAAGAGGCTATGGATAGTTTGTCAGCGAGAGATTTGTATTTCTTGTTAAGAGGAACGAATGTATCTCCATCACTTGAGGAACTCCTCAATGCATTCGAATTATTGGCTACTGAAGAAGTGGGGGTTTTGAATTTGGTTAAAAAGGGAACACCAGAAGAAAACACAACTTATGCTTTAAAAAATGGAGTACAGAGTGTTAATCGATTAAGAGCACTGGCAACTTCTATTGAAACAGGATTAGTTGAGTAAAGGAAAAAGGATCAGACAGTTTCCTCACAGGGGTTTTTCTGTATTATGAAATTGCGAGTTGATCATTCTGTATAGTCCGTACAGTTTTAATATGATGTTTTTTGTGACCCAATTGTGCATTTACCGTTTTTTGAGCATGTACCCGTGCACAATTCTTGCCTTATAGACAACTTTTTTTACTATAACTTTTAGGGAGCTTTTGCATATATGGAGTTCAAATTACATTCAGAATATCAGCCTACCGGCGACCAGCCGCAGGCCATAAAAGAACTCGTTGATGGCTTCAAGGAAGGCAATCAATTCCAGACTTTACTTGGGGTTACGGGGTCCGGTAAGACCTTTACGATGGCTAATGTCATTGAGCAGTTACAGAAGCCTACATTGGTCATTGCTCATAACAAAACTCTGGCCGGACAGCTTTACAGTGAGTTTAAGGAGTTCTTCCCCGAGAACGCGGTCGAGTATTTTGTATCCTACTATGATTATTACCAGCCTGAAGCATATATTCCGTCTTCTGACACGTATATCGAGAAGGATTCGTCGATAAATGATGAGATCGACAAGCTCAGGCTGTCTGCTACGACTTCCCTTTCCGAAAGGCGTGATGTCATAGTTGTTGCATCGGTTTCGTGCATATACGGTATAGGATCTCCCGAGGATTATCAGAACATGTGCGTGTCACTGCGGCCCGGCCAGACAAAGGACCGTGACGAAGTAGTACATGAACTTATCGATATAAACTATGAACGTAACCAGATAGATTTTACGCGCGGCAGGTTTCGTGTGATGGGTGACGTTGTGGAGATATTTCCGGCATGGGAGAGTGAATCGGCTGTAAGAGTAGAGTTCTTCGGCGATGAGATTGACAGGATATCGGAATTTGACCCGCTTACCGGAAAGGTAAGTTCCGCTCTGACGCATTTTGCAATCTTTCCAGCATCCCATTATGTTATACCGAGAGACAAACTTCTTAGGGCTCTGTCGACGATCGAAGAGGAGCTTGAACAGCAGGTAAGGTTTTTCAAGAGCGAGGATAAACTGATCGAGGCCCAGCGTATATCAGAGAGAACCAGGTTTGATATCGAGATGCTCAAGGAAACGGGATTCTGTTCCGGGATCGAGAATTACTCGAGACATCTGACGGGAGGAAAACCAGGTGATCCGCCGTATACACTGATGGATTACTTTAAGGATGATTTTCTTATCATCATTGATGAATCCCATATGACGATCCCGCAGCTCGGGGCAATGTATAACGGAGACCAGGCAAGGAAGAGATCGCTTGTGGATTACGGCTTCCGCCTGCCTTCCGCCAAGGATAACCGTCCCTTGAACTTTGCCGAGTTTGAGGGTAAAATAGACCAGATGATGTTCGTGTCGGCTACCCCCGGACCTTATGAAGAGGAGCACGAACTTTTGCGTACGGAACAGATAATCCGTCCCACAGGGCTTCTTGATCCGGAAGTGACCGTAAAGCCCACAAAGGGACAGATCGATGATCTTATCGGGGAAATACGCAAGGAGACGGCAGCCGGCAATAAGGTACTGATCACTACCCTGACCAAGAAGATGGCTGAAGATCTGACAGCCTACATGAAGGATGTGGACATAAGGGTCAGATACCTTCATTCGGATATCGATACATTTGAAAGAGCAAAGATAATCCGTGATATGCGGCTTGATGTGTTTGACGTACTTGTCGGTATCAATCTGTTAAGAGAGGGGCTGGATATCCCCGAGATCGGACTTGTAGCCATACTCGATGCCGACAAGGAAGGATTTCTGCGCTCCCGGACTTCGCTCATACAGACCATAGGCAGGGCGGCGCGAAACAGTGACGGCCGTATCATAATGTATGCCGATATCATGACGGATTCCATGCGCGAGGCCATAGAAGAGACCGGAAGGCGCAGGAAGCTCCAGGCCGAATACAACAGCGAGCATAACATCACCCCGACAACGATCCGCAAGGCTGTCAGAGACCTGATAAGCATTCATAAGGAGATAGCCAGGGAAGAAGCGGGCTTTGCCAAGGATCCCGAATCGATGGATGAGAAGGAGCTTAAGAAGCTCATATCGGATGTTGAAAAGCACATGAGAAGTGCTGCTGCAGAACTTGATTTTGAGACAGCAATGCAGCTGAGGGATAAGATGATAGATCTTAAGAAATTACTGGAGGATATGTAATTGGGTAAAATCTCCATTGTTGTTCCGACATATAATGAGGCGGAGAATGTCGGTAATCTCACCAATCAGATTGATTATGCGCTCCGCGGTATTGAATATGAGGTCATTTTTGTTGATGATTCTACCGATGATACGGTTGCTGCGATTCAAACCGTTATGAATGAAAACCCGCACGTGCGTATGCATCACCGGGATACGGAAAAGGGTCTTGCCACTGCCGTACTCAAGGGTTTTACACTTGCAGACGGTGATTATATCGCTGTAATGGATGCGGATCTCCAGCACCCGCCGGCAATACTCCGCAGTATGTATGCCGTTATGGAAACAGGTGCGGATTTTTGCATACCTTCCCGTTTTATCCCCGGAGGAAGTGACGGAGGGCTCGGCCCGTACAGAAAGCTTGTTTCGGGCGTTGCCCGGTATATAGGCAAGATCGCACTTCCTTCACTGAGAAAGATATCGGATCCCACAAGCGGACTGTTTATGTTCAGAAGAAGCGTGATAGACGGTGCAGACCTTCGTCCTATCGGATGGAAGATCATGGTAGAGGTCCTGGCCATGGGGACCTACAGGACGGTCGTTGAGATACCGTACAAGTTCCAGGCCCGTCCCGCAGGTGAGTCCAAGCTGTCATCAAAGGTTACCGTCGAGTATTTAAAACAGGTGGGACAGCTTATGAAGAGGGGCAGGAAGCAGACGAAAGTCACAGTGACAAGATGGTCGGCTTCAAAGCTCAAAAGTGAGTTGGATAAGATCAGATAATGGTATTCAGTTCGGTCAGTTTTTTATGTATATTTCTGCCGGCAGTATTGCTGGGTTATTATATTCTTCCGCAAAAGGCGCGCAACATCTTTATGCTTGTTGCAAGCCTTGCTTTTTATACCTGCACGGGTATAAAACATCTTATTTTTCTCGTTTCATCGGTCATTATCAATTTCCTGTTCGGTATTGCAATAGCATATCCTGCCCGCAGGGGTAATAAAAAGCAGTCACGGATATTCCTTGTTGCAGCGATAATCGCCAATATCGGAGCACTCATATATTTTAAATACACAGGAATGCTTGTGGAGACATTTAACCTGCTGACCGGAGGCGATGCCGGGATACCCGAGATCATCCTTCCACTTGGCATCTCCTTTTATACATTCCAGTGCCTGTCATATCTGATAGATGTATATCGTACGGAAGGTCCGGAAGGTGCGGGCCGGGAACAGGATAAGGTCTTTACGGCAAATATCATAGATTTTGCAGTATATATAACGATGTTTCCCCAGCTTTTACAGGGGCCGATCATAAGATTTTCGGATATAAAAGATGCCCTTGCGCACCCGTCTGCTTCCATAGGAGAATTTGCAAAGGGTGTCGAGCGTTTTATTGTCGGACTTGCCAAAAAGGCGGTTATTGCCAACACGCTCGGTGAAGTCTGTGATCAGATATTCGATATCGCGCCGCAATACATGTCAGTATCCGTTGCATGGCTCGGAGCACTGCTCTATACGCTGCAGATCTATTTTGATTTTTCGGGATATACGGATATGGCGATAGGTCTGGGGCATATGTTCGGGTTCGGTTACCGGGAGAACTTCAATTATCCGTATATTTCAAGATCGATAACCGAATTCTGGAGAAGGTGGCATATCTCACTTTCAAACTGGTTCAGGGATTATCTGTATATTCCTCTTGGCGGAAACCGTAGAGGAAATGTATATTTCAATCTGCTTGTTGTATTTATCGCGACCGGTATATGGCACGGAGCAGCATGGGGATTTCTGGTCTGGGGGCTGTGGCACGGCCTGTTCATGCTGATAGAGCGCGCTGTCAGGGGAAGGGATTTTCCGATCAGTGTTCCGGCGCCTGTGTTGTCTGCTTTTAAATGGTCATATACAATGCTGGCGGTAATGCTCGGATGGGTACTTTTCAGGATAGAGGATTTAGTGGAGACACTGCGGTATTTCAAAGCCATGTTCGGATTTGACCGAAGCGGCTATACTGCATTTTCTGTCGGATATTTCCTTGATGTCAGGCTTGTGTTTTTCCTGGTGATCGCCGTGCTTGCGTGCATTCCCTGGGCGCAGGTGATGCCGGTTAAGATAAGTGCACATATCGCGAATTTTGCGGGAAGTGATAAGATGCTTCCGAGGGTAACAAGACATGTATGTCTTATCGTGTTGCTCGTGATAAGTTTTATATTTATTGTAAATTCCACCTATTCACCGTTTATTTATTTCCGGTTTTAGATGATACAGGATAAATATGGTCAGAAAAAGTATCAATAAAAAAAATATACCTTCGGCAGTATTTATCGCAGTATTCCTTGTTCTGCTCATACTTCCGCTTATATTCATGAACTTCAAGCCTGATCAGATGTCAGTGTATGAGAACAAGAAGCTTGAAGACTGGCCCGAATTCGAACTGTCGGAGGAATACATGAAGTCCGTCTATAACTATGTCAATGACAGGATCGGATTCCGCGAAGGGGCGATAGCGGTATATACGGAGGCTAACGATGCCCTGTTTGACGTGATGGTCAACCCGCTCTTCATGTGGGGCGAGGAAGGTCATATGTATTACAAGGACAAGGATTATATCGCGGCATATCAGAGGCTGAACACCGACAGGGAATATATTGATTCGATGGTGGATTTCCTGGAAAAGACAAATGACTATCTTGCCTCAAAGGACATAAGGTTTATCTATTTTGTCTGTCCCGACAAGAAGACTATCTATCCCGAATATTTCCCGAAGACGGTACATGTTAATGAAAATAATGAATCCGTTCTTGATTATCTTGATTCAAAGCTTGCAGGAACGGGTGTGGAATATATCAATCCCAGGGAGCAGATAACGGCTGCAAAGGGAGGGGAACTTCTGTACAACAGGCTGTATGATGTCACCCATTGGAATGACAGGGGGGCTTTTATAGGCCACAGACTTATCGATGAAAAGGTACAGCAGTGGTTTGAGGATATCCCTCCTTTATCGGAGGATGATTTTGATCTTGAGACCGTTCACGTCGACTCTCTTGACAATGCAAAATATGCGATAGATGAGGATGTTCCTCTCTATTCCCTCAGAAATGATGAGACTGCGGATTATACGGAACTGCTCAGGGCAGACATGGACTGTGATACGGATACTTTTTATTCGCATCATATTAATCCGACTGCCCCGAACGACAGAAGGCTTCTGGTGTTCACTGACAGTTATTTCCAGTCATATCAGAAATTCTATGACAACCGTTTCAGGGAAGTATATTTTGTCCATCGACAGAATTTTGACTATGTCCAATACTTTGTCAATCTAGTCTTTCCCGATATGGTCATCTTTGAGACGGCCGAAAGATCGATATCGAGTGAGATGCCGGTGACGAGTGATTTTAAGGATTATTATTATGAACCCGCATATAAAGGCGATGAAGTTTTTGCGGAAAATCCCGGGATTTCATATGATGTTATCAGTACTTCGGGAGGGAGAGCAGAAGGCAATAAGATAATTCTTGACCCTTCCGATACGACTTCCATATTCAGATTGGATGGCGTACTGTCATGTCCTGATGACCTCGGGACGGTCGATGTATATGCCAGGACCGAGGACGAGTGTATTGAAACCGATTACAGTGCTCTGCACAGAAGATCTGTTGAAGAAGGTGCGAACAGATTCTCGCTCAGCATACAGAGAAGATACATGTCGCAATCGCAGATAGAGTTGTTCGCATACAGCGAAGATACAGGCAGGACATATCTGCTTGAGACATTTGAGGTAAGGTACGATGAGTAAAAATATCAACCCGATGATCAGGATCAGAGGGGCAAAAGAACATAATCTCAAGGACATAGACATAGATATTCCGAGAAATGAGCTCGTCGTACTGACGGGTCTGTCCGGTTCCGGGAAATCATCACTCGCGTTTGACACGATCTATGCTGAGGGACAGAGAAGATATATGGAATCTCTTTCGTCCTATGCCAGACAGTTTCTCGGCCAGATGGAAAAACCGGAGGTTGACTCCATAGAAGGTCTGCCCCCGGCCATATCCATAGATCAGAAATCAACGAACAGGAATCCGCGATCGACAGTAGGAACCGTTACGGAGATATATGATTATTTCCGACTGCTGTATGCAAGGATCGGAACCCCCCATTGTCCTTCGTGCAATAAGGAGATAAAGCGGCAGACTGTCGACCAGATGGCGGATGCCATAACCGCTCTTCCGGAAGGAACCAGGATCCAGTTGCTCGCTCCCGTGGTAAGGGGAAGAAAAGGTGAGCACTCGAAGGTGTTCGAGAGAGCATTAAAGAGCGGATACATCAGAGTGAGAGTCGACGGTATCATGTATGAACTGTCGGAAGATATCAGGCTTGATAAGAATGTCAAGCATAACATAGAGATCGTGGTGGACAGACTGATCGTAAAGGACGGGATGAACAAGAGACTGACAGATTCTCTTGAGACCGTGATGCAGCTGTCGGATGGTCTTGTGTATGTAGATGTGGCAGACGGGAAGGAGATGACATTTTCACAGAACTTCTCCTGTCCGGACTGTAATATAAGCATTGACGAGATAGAGCCGAGGAGTTTTTCGTTCAATAATCCGTTCGGCGCATGCAGTGAGTGCGCAGGCCTTGGATATAAGATGATGTTTGATGAGGACCTTATCATTCCGGACAAATCTCTGTCCATAATGGAAGGTGCTATTGTAGTACCGGGATGGCAGTCCTGTAATGATAAGACAAGTTTTACCTATGCAACGCTCGATGCGATGCGTAAAAAATATAAATTCAGCCTCGACACTCCGTTTGAAAAGTATCCGAAGAAGATACATGATCTGATAATCGACGGTACGGGCGGAGAAGTACTCAAAGTGTCCTATAAGGGAATGCGCGGTGAGGGTATTTATGACGTTCCTTTTGAAGGCCTGATCAGGAATGTCGAACGCAGATACAGGGAAACATCCTCGGAGAGTTCCAAGGCCGAATATGAAACGTTTATGAGGTTTACCCCATGTGCCGCCTGTGGCGGGATGCGGCTGAAACCTTCGGCCCTTGCGGTTACCGTCGGAGGTATAAACATACATGAAATGACATGTATGTCCATAGTGACTCTTAAGAAATTCCTTGATGATCTCAAACTGTCCAGACAGCAGGAACTCATAGGCGGGAGGATATTAAAGGAGATCAGATCAAGACTTGCATTTCTGGTAAGTGTCGGGCTTGACTATCTGACCCTCTCAAGAGCTACCGGGTCACTTTCGGGAGGCGAGACCCAGAGGATAAGACTGGCTACGCAGATAGGGTCGGGACTTGTAGGGGTCGCTTATATACTTGATGAGCCCAGCATAGGACTTCATCAGAGGGATAACAACAAACTGCTGGGTGCACTGTGTGATCTGAGAGATCTGGGCAATACACTTATAGTAGTGGAACATGATGAAGATACGATGAGAGCTGCGGACTACATCGTTGATATAGGACCCGGAGCCGGAAGCGAAGGCGGAGACGTTGTTGCTGCCGGAACGGTTGAGGACATCATGAGCTGTAAGGATTCCGTCACAGGGAAATACCTGCGTCATGAGCTGTTCATACCCGTACCCGCAACGCGCCGGAAGCCGGAGAAATATCTGAAGATAAAAGGTGCCGCCGAAAACAATCTCAAAAACATAGATGTGGATATCCCGCTGGGAGTTTTCACATGTGTTACGGGTGTGTCGGGATCCGGGAAGAGTTCGCTTATAAATGAGATACTGTACAAGCGTCTGGCCCACGATCTTAACCGTGCAAGGACTATTGCCGGAGCTCATAAGAAAATAGAGGGGATCAAAGAACTTGACAAGATCATAGCCATAGATCAGTCCCCGATAGGAAGGACACCAAGATCGAATCCCGCCACGTATACCGGAGCGTTCGATCTTATAAGGGATCTGTTTGCGGCAACAATAGATTCCAGGGAAAGAGGATATGCGAAGGGACGTTTTTCATTCAATGTTAAGGGCGGAAGGTGTGAAGCCTGCAGCGGAGATGGTATAATAAAGATTGAGATGCATTTCCTTCCCGATGTATACGTGCCGTGTGAAGTATGTAAAGGAAAGAGATACAACAGGGAAACGCTTGAGGTCAGGTATAAGGGAAAGAACATATATGATGTCCTGGATATGACGGTTGAGGAGGCTTTGCCTTTCTTCGAGAATGTTCCTTCGATCAGACGTAAGATCGAAACATTGAGCGAGGTGGGTCTCGGATACATCAAACTCGGACAGCCGTCGACGACACTGTCGGGAGGAGAAGCCCAGCGTATCAAGCTTGCGACCGAGCTGTCCAGAAGGAGCACGGGACGTACTATATATGTTCTGGACGAACCTACAACCGGACTTCATTTTGCCGATGTCCACAAACTGGTCGAGATCCTGCAGCGTCTTGCGGAGGGCGGCAATACGGTAGTAGTTATCGAACATAATCTTGATGTCATCAAAAATGCCGACTATATAATCGACCTCGGACCCGAAGGCGGAGAAGGAGGCGGAACTGTCATAGCTACCGGAACTCCGGAAGAGGTGGCAAAGAATCCGAGATCATATACGGGAATGTTCATTGCACCGATGCTTGAGCGTGACAGGGAAGGAAAGAAGGTTGGAACTTCATCCAAACGGACAACAAGGAGCAGCAGGGGTTAACATGTATCAGAAATTTGTAAAGAGAATGATAGACATAATAATGTCGGGACTGGGCATCATAGTTGCCGGAATACCGATGCTGATCATTGCCGTTTTGATCAAGGCCGATTCACCGGGTCCCGTGTTCTTCAGACAAAAGCGCGTGGGAATACATAAATCGTATTTTAACATAATAAAATTCCGGTCAATGCCGGTAAGTGCACCGAAGGATACACCGACACATGAACTTAAAAATGCCGGCTCCTTTCTGTCGCCGTTTCAGGAATTTATCAGGAAATATTCGATCGATGAGCTTCCGCAGCTCTTCAATATCTTCAGGGGTGACATGAGCGTAATCGGTCCGCGTCCGGCGCTCTGGAATCAGTATGACCTGATAGAGGAACGGGACAGATACGGTGCAAACGATGTCAAACCCGGGCTTACCGGGTGGGCGCAGATCAACGGGAGAGATGAGCTTCCTATCAGTGTCAAGGCAGCATATGACGGTGAATATGTGAAAAAACAAAGTTTCGCATTTGATGCCAGATGTTTTTTCGGAACGTTCTTTGCAGTAGCGACAGCTGACGGTGTTTCCGAGGGAGGCCCGAAAGATCCTCAGGCAGGACAACAGGCTGCAGATGATAAAGGGGAGGACCCCAATGGATGAGATACTTGCCATAACCGGGATAACGGGAAAATCAGGCCGTGCATTCGCCTGCAATCTTACAAAGCACCGGGATATCATAGAAAAGATGTTTCCCGGCGGTATCCGTCTGCTGCTCCATACGGAAAAGGAAAGCGATTCAAAGATACTGGAAGGGTTTGATGCAGAGCTTGTTTATGGCGATCTTGAAGACGAGCAGTTTCTGGACGAGGTACTTCTCGGGGTGGATACTATAGTACATATTGCCGGGATCCACTGGTCCAGACAGTTAACAACGGCAGCAGCCGGTAACTTTGTCAGGCGGATGATCGTTGTACATACTACGGGCATCTATTCAAAATACAAGGAGGCGGGAGAGGAATACAGGAATATAGACGATTATGTCTATATGATGTGTAAGAGCAAGAACATAATCCTGTCGATCCTTCGTCCGACAATGATATACGGGACGATAAACGACCGGAATGTATCTTCCTTTATCAGGATGGTGGATAAGTTACCGT
>JBGUNV010000087.1:0-19242 GCA_045117595.1 Lachnospiraceae bacterium | reverse complement strand
TGTCAAACCACGGTACGGCCTGCATGTCATACGCGGGGAAAGAAATGAACCCGGTCACCGCCGTTATGACGACAAGCAGTATCACCGTTACGATTATCCTTATAAGTGTTTTCTTCTGTTTCCTGTTCACGTCGGTATCCTCTGTCTGTTTCGTTCAATGATCATATATACACTTCACAGTCATCCTCGACCTTGCGGCAGTTTGCCCTTACATCCTTCATGACAGCAAGCTCGTCAACTCCGTCCTCAAACTCCACATGCATCTTAAGCGCCATAAAATTGATCGTACAGTCCTTTACGCCGGCTGTTTCCTTTGCCGCCTGTTCCATCTTGTTTGCACAGTTAGCACAGTCAACTTCGATACCATATGTTTTAGCCATCTTCTTTTCATCCTTTCATCAATCAGATCTGTTTTCGTTCATACATATGAACATTTATTCATATGTTTAATCATATTATATACCTTTACGGATGTTTGTCAATACAAAAAATACCTTCCCGCAAAATCTCTGCAGGAAGGTAGTGTTCTCGATAAAATACCGGCCTATCGTCTTTCGGAGGGAGTACATACCCCGAGTTTCGTACACGCGATCTCTATCTGCTCGACCAGTTCACTGTCGGTAAGGACCGTCACACGTCCCTCATCATACTGTTCATCAACCCACTTCTTCAGTTCGACTATCAAGGCATCATTCTTGGTATACTGTGCATTATCCTTAAGTTTATAATACGAGTTTATCCAGTGGGCTATACCCGCAAGGCCGGATGTGTTCGATACGGCACATAATACAGGCCTGTTCAGGAACTTCTCCGTATCGAAAATATTGTATATCTCCTCGTTCTTAAGAAGACCGTCGGCATGAATGCCGGCACGGGTAACATTAAAGTTCTTGCCCACAAAAGGCGTACGCGGAGGTATCTGGTAACCTATCTCCTTCTCATAATACTCGGCAAGTTCGGTGATGACCGTTGTCTCCATCCCGTTGAGCGTTCCGCGCAGCTGGGCGTATTCAAACACCATGGCCTCAAGAGGCGTATTACCGGTCCTCTCGCCTATTCCGAAAAGCGAAGTGTTGACACCGCAGCATCCGTACAGCCAGGCGGTCGTGGAATTGGAGACTGCCTTATAGAAATCATTGTGTCCGTGCCATTCTATAAGTTCACACGGAACTCCCGCATGAGTATGGATCGCATATATTATTCCCTGGACACTTCTCGGGATAACGGCACCGGGATAATTGACGCCGTACCCCATCGTATCACATGCCCTTACCTTGATCGGTATCTTGTACTCATCCATCAGCTTCATAAGTTCAAGGCAGAACGGCACAACATAACCGTAAATATCGGCTCTTGTAATATCCTCAAGATGACACCTTACCGATATGCCCTCTTCGAGACAGTCACGGACAACACTCAGATAATGATCCATCGCCTGACGTCTTGTCATCTTCAGTTTCAGGAAAATATGATAGTCACTGCAGCTGACAAGTATTCCCGTCTCAGGCATTCCCAGTTCCTTGACGAGTTTGAAATCTTCTTTGCTCGCCCTTATCCAGCTGGTGACCTCAGGGAACTTGTATCCCTTTTCCATGCATTTGTATACGGCATCCCTGTCCTTTTTCGAGTAAAGGAAAAATTCGCTCGCCCTTATCATTCCGTTGGGACCGCCGAGCCTGTGCAGCATTTCATAGATATGGACTATCTGTTCCGTAGAATACGGAGCTCTTGACTGCTGACCGTCACGAAACGTCGTATCCGTAATCCATATCTCCTTGGGCATATTATGAGGCACCGTTCTGTCATTGAACGGTATCTTGGGTATCTCCGAATACGGGAACATGTTCCTGAAGACATTTGGTTTTGCAATGTCATCAAGGATATACATGTGCTCCTCGATCTGCAGAAGGTTATTCCCCTCATTCATCGTCACCGGACGATTTTCAAAATATTCCGAATCCTGTTTGTTACCGTTATCTCCCATGATGATCTCCGCTTTTCATGTATATGTCATATGAAAAAAATGACTAATGTATTATACATTCAACCCGCGCCAAAGGCAATACGGTCATTCGCCACCAAATCCGGAAGGATTGATAAAGGCCTCATATGGCGGTTTCGGCTCATTATCCTCATCAAACAGCAGCGGGGCCTCACCCTGACGCCATGTATATTTATCGCTGACACCCCATAAAGATATACCTGCCGTACCGATCCCCTCCGCATGAAGGTCACAAAAAACTTTATATATTCCGGCATAATACTTTGCCTGCCGCATGTATTCCTCCGGAAGTGCTTCCTTCGTCCCGTTATAGAGCATGCTGTGCCCGACATCAAGTTCCGTCAGCATTATCTTATCAACAACTTCGGCATAGCCGTATGCTGCCTCTTTTATCTGATCTTCGGTCGGGAAGAACACGGAATAATGCCCCTGCATTCCAAAGCCGTCAATCCTCGTACCATCCGCCGCTTTTACATCTTCGATCAGGGCCGTGATCCCCTTTTGTTTCTTTTTGTCGCATTCATTGTAATCGTTGTAATACAGATCCAGATACGCCGGCGCATAACGGTTCGCAAACCTGAACGCGTTTATTATGTATTCGTTACTGCCGTAAACCTTCCACCAGCTTGATTTGGAGCTGTGCACGGAATCGGCAAGACTGTCGCTTCCGGATTCGGTATCCGTACGGTATGTTCCGGTACGGTCACTTACAGCCTCATTTACCACGTCCCATCCGTAGAAAAGTCCCTCATACCTGCTGCCGGGGCCGGTATAATACTCAAGAACGGATTTTATGTACCATTCCAGCCGTTCATCCATCTCCCCGGGGGATACGTAATCCTTGTTCTTATCATAATCCACATGAAAGAACCACTCGGGAGTCTGTGAGTGCCAGACAAGAACATGTCCCCTGGCCTTTATCATCCTCTGCGGATTGGCCCTGTTCCATTCCGCTATCCTGTCCAGTATCGCATCGGCACGCGAATGGTCAAGTGTCGGTACCATGATCTTCTTTCCGTTAAGTTCCTCCTCATGGACGGATCCTGCCGGAACGGCATCATTATGATATCCGAACATGGCATCCGGTTTGAGCTCGTTTTCAAGCGTAAATGCATTAAAGTTTTCGGTCGCGATCCGCCAGAGATCATCATCGTTTATGCTCACGGAACTTATGCATGCACCGATAACGGCATCTTCTCCGAGCCCTTCGGCGGACGCTACGGCATCACGCAGCGACGATGGCTCATTCTCCGGAGCAACAGCCTTTTCCCCCGTTCTGACACTTATCGTGCATCCGGACAGAAGCACTGAGGATATAATCATTGACAGTATGATAAAGTATCTTACACTGACAAAGTTCCTGTGATCGTTCATATTCATGCATCTTCCCTTCTCAGATATTTACGGATCGCTGTCCGTACATTTTTTGCAAACAAAACCCGGGAATGTCGAACTTGCGGCAATCCCGGGGCTTTTCACAGTGGGATCAAGGGGGCTCGAACCCATGACCTTTCGCACGTCAAGCGAATGCTCTCCCAGCTGAGCTATGATCCCTTAGCACTCAACATGATATCATTAATATTTCGATATGTA
Source organism: Lachnospiraceae bacterium (assembly GCA_045117595.1). Classification (GTDB taxonomy): domain Bacteria; phylum Bacillota; class Clostridia; order Lachnospirales; family Lachnospiraceae; genus UBA2868. The sequence continues at coordinate 15,647 of JBGUNV010000087.1, read as the reverse complement.
AATGCTCAGTATATCCTGTATCTCCCCGCCAACATCATAAAGGAGAACATGTACAGGCAGTTATCATAATATCTGCGGTCCCCCGTACGAAGCGGTGTATTCCGGAATTTTTCAATGGCAAACATCGCTTTATCATACGCTTCACTGCTTCTGTCGATAAGTGCAGCCGCTGCCGCGTTTGTTGCGATAACCGCAACGGGAAGAAGCACGTCCTCATCTCTTACGTTACCGTCAACATCAAGAACCTTTCCCCAGTTCGTTACACCCGCCTTATCGCACATATACGAAAGGAATCGTAAACCTTCATCTTCCTGCCACGGGTCTATGCCAAACCATATATGGTCAAGCGCTATGTTAAGAATCGTCCTGTAAGCATCGGAATAATACCAGTCATGCTTTCCCCAGATCTCCTGCCCCTTTTCATAAGGCCTGCCGTCATAATACGCATACTCACTGCAAAGCCCCGTTAAGGGATGACATGCCCTGTGCAGATATTCCCTGCTTGCCGTCGCAGCCTTCGCAAAAAAAATACGGTCCTCGGAATAAGCCCATTTTGAGAACAGTTCATAAAAATGCGGAAGATGGTATGAAGGATCAGAAAAATCCGCTTCGGGTATAAACCTGATAAGATGATTGCCGGGATCGAACATACCGCGGCCTCTGTCACCCTCCGCTTCCCTTATCATGTCATGAAGTATGTCCCGGGCTTCGCGCGAATATTCAAATATGCCCTCTCCGTCGCCCCAGCGGTGCGAGGCAAACAGAAGGGCCATTGCAAAATACTCCTCTCCGTCCGGAGCAGGGCCGTTTGCATTCCTGGATCCGTCAAGCGCATTGGACCAGCAGAAGAAACCCCGGTTCGGACCATCGGTCATATACATGTGGGTTCTGGCCCACTTCCATATACGGTCAAATTCTTCCCTGTGATCGAGCTGGACACACATCATCATCCCGTATGACATGCCCTCTGTCCTTGCATCGATATTACCGGTATCTACGATATAGCCCATATCATTACCGTCTTCATGATATATCCTCTCTTCTTCAGATCCGTAAAACAGAGTTGACCATATATCATTAAGGCGACGTTCGGTTTCCGCCGATGCAAAACCCGCCAGTTCAAAGAAGTCAGGGTATATACCGTTAAGGCATGAAGCAGTCATTCCTTAACACCACCGATCGTAAGGCCTGTTACAAAGTATCTCTGAAGGAACGGATACAGACATACTATCGGAAGCATGGTAACAACCGTTGTTGCCGCACGGATAGTTACAGGTGTGATCGTTGCCGCTCCGTTCTTGGCATTTTCAGCGCTTCCGCTCTGCTGCATTACCGATGACAGCAGTTTCATCAGCTCATACTGGAGTGTTGTATATTCGGTCTTCATACGGTTGTAAAGCATCGCATCAAACCATGAATTCCACTGCCATACCGCTATGAACAGCGCAACGGTTGCATACATGGGCTTGCACAGCGGGGATATTATCCTCGCAAATATCGTCCAGTATCCTGCGCCGTCGAGCTGGGCCGACTCCTCAAGGCTTTCGGGTATTCCTTCCATATATGTTCTCATGACGAGCATATTGAACGCGCTTATCATACCGGGTATCCAGTAAACATGAAATGTTCCGGTAAGACCCAGGTTCTTGTAAAGTAAGAATACCGGGATAAGTCCGCCGTTAACATACATCGTTATGACCCAGAACAGGGACAGCCCCGATTTGAACATAAATCTCTTACGGCTGACAACGAATGCCAGCAGTGCATTGGCAAAAAGTGACGTGATCGTTGCGAGCACCGTCCTTGCGACCGTAATCCTGGCTCCTGTCCATATATTCTGCATCGCCAGAACCGTTTTGTAGTTCTTCATCGAGAACTTTCTCGGCCACAGGTATATGCCGCCACGTACTGCGTCAATACCGTCGTTGAATGACAGTACCACTGTGTTGACAACGGGATAAAGGGTGATGATAACAAATGCAACGAGGAATACGAATACGATCACCGAAAAGATACCGTCGCCTAATGTTCCTCTGACTTTGTAGTGTTTTGCAGAATTCTCTTTCATCTTCTCCCTCCTTCCCCTAGAATAATCTCTGCTCGCCGTACTTCCTGGATATGGCGTTGGCTATAACGATGAGCAGAATGGAAACAGCGCTCTTGAACAGGCCCGCAGCAGTACCAAGTGAATAGTCATTCTGGGCTATTCCCCATTTTAGTACATAGATATCGATCGTCTGTGACACCGACTGCACGAGTCCGTTTCCGAGAAGGTACTGCACTTCAAACCCGGCATTCAATACGTTTCCGACATTCATGAGAAGCAGTATCATAAATGTAGGCTTTATACCGGGCAGTGTTATATATCTGATCTTCTGTAATCTGTCTGCGCCGTCGATGGATGCCGCCTCGTACAGGCACGGATCGATCGCCGTTATAGCCGCAAGATAGATGATCGCATTCCATCCGGTCTCTTTCCAGCAATGTGCAAAAGCAACTATTCCCCAGAAATATTTCGGATATGCGAAGAAGTTGATAGCCTGATCAACAAAACCGAATCTGAGAAGCAGATCGTTCACGATACCGGATGCCGAAAGGGCCGTATGTAATATACCGGTAACAACGATCCACGAAAGGAAATGGGGCAGATAAGATATAGTCTGTATAGGCTTCTTCAGCCAGATCTTTCTGACCTCATTAAGAATTATGGCAAAAAGGACCGCCATGATCGTTGTCGTAACGAGATTTAGAAGTCCCATTGCAAACGTGTTTCTGATCGCTTTTATGAAAACATCATCCTCGAACAGGAATCTGAACTTATCAAGACCTACAAACTTGGAACCCAGTATCCCCTTCTTGGGCTTGTAGTTCTCAAATGCCATGATCCATCCTGTCAGAGGCCAGTAATAGAAAATGATACCGTACACTACCATGAAGAATGAAACGATCAACAGGAAGCTTTGTTTCCTGACTTCCTTTATGCTTACAGCCATCTTTTTCTGTTCTGTTTTTACTCTAGCCATGGTATTACTCCTGATCTTCCAAAATAAGGCAGCAACTGATGTTGCCGGTTGCTGCCTTATGATTGTTTTCTTATCTTTCGGCCGTCAGGCCGTCTGTATCTGCATTATTTGAATCCGTCAAGGATCTCCTGCATCTCTTTGATAAAGTCTTCGGGCTTGCATGCCTCATAAGCATCCATATATTCACCCCAGCCCTGATCGAAGTCTTTGGCCATTACAACCTTGGGCAGCCATTCATGTTTGCACTCGCCCATCTTCGTCCATGCAACACCACCGGGTGTCTCTGTCGTGAAGTTGTTAGAGAATGAGTACATCGGGAACCAGGGGCCGTTTGTCTCCTGTACGGAACCGATGAACTGAGGATATGTTGTATGTCCGTAAGCGTCAAAGCACTTCTTGAGAGGCTCAGCCATGTCGCTCATGAACTCGGAAGGCTGCTCTTCGGGCTTGTTTGCGTTCTTGCCGTCATCGCTTGTTCCGTGCCACTGAGGGAAGTATGAGTACTGGCACCTGTGCTTGGCCTGATAAGATGTATCAGCCCAGTTCTGTCTCTGCTCGGGTGTACGGAAGTATAATCCGTCTGCATCAACATCATAATCAACGCCCTGTACGCCCCAGAATCTGAGGTCATGAAGTTCCTGATCCATTGCGCAGTCTACGAGGAACTTGAACGCTCTGTCGGGATCTTCACAGTCTGTTGTGATAGCTATACCTGAAGCCTGGTTAACGGTATCATCATATGTATGCCATCTGTTTTCCATGCCTTCCTTGGTCGTAAGGCCGAGAGGTACATAGTTGCAGCCCTTCTGATCAAGACCGGACTGCTTGAAGGAATCGTTTACCGTGTAAGCGAAATCCCACCACTGGTCAACCATACCGAGAACGCGGCCTGTTGAAAGCTTTGCGATATATTCGTCATATGTCTGTGTGAATGACTCGGGATCTACGAAGCCCTTGTTGTACTCTTCATTCAGCTTCTTGAAGTACTGGATAGTATCTTCGCTTGTGTTGTAATCCTCGATCGTCATGTTGGACTTGTTAACGATTACGGAACCGTCATTAGGATATCCTGCAAGGAACTGTCCTGCATTTTCAAGACAGAAATATCTCCAGTCTTCGCAGAGGATCGTGTAAGCGATATTCTCCGTGCCGTCTTCCATCTTGGGGTTCTCAGCGATATACTTCTCAAGAAGATCGAAGTACTGATCCATTGTATGGATCTCGGGATATCCTGCCCACTCAAGAACGCGGACCTGGATCCAGAATGCTTCGTCGTTATGTGTTGTCTGCTTGGTCTCACCCTTGGTGTTACCGAAAGGATTGATCCAGTAGATGTGTCCGTCGGGCTGACGGAATTTATCCCACTCTTCGGGAGTGAACCATTTCTCCTTGAACTCGGGATACTGGTCGATGTAATCATCGAGTGCAACAAGTGCATCGGCATCGATCAGAAGATTCATTTCATCGGAATCGATAAAGTCGGGATATTCCCCGCCTGCTATAAGTGTTCCTGTTGCTTCGGAAGCTGTCTGGCCCGTAAGCCATGTTTCCTTAACCTTAACGCCCCACTTGTCAGCGATCATCTGTGCGATCTCATTGTCATCATTGATCTCCGATCCGGGCATTGTGATGAACATCGTGAAGTTGGCAACGTCACCTGCCGCTTCGTCTGCATCATCCGCATCATCTGCATCATCTGTTGCTGCACTTGCTCCTGCATCAGCTGCGGGGGCTGCAGTATCAGCTGCGCCACAACCTGCGAGCATGGAAACAACCACGCCTGCCGTAAGGAAAAGAGCTACAATCTTTTTCTTCATATTGACCTCCCTTTGAAAAAAATGTTACGGATCCCCCGGTCCGGAAGACCCTTATCGTAATTATAATTTGGAGGAGGAGGTCATACTACCCGACAAACTATATAATAACACCCGACAAATTTCAGATGTTCATTTTCCTGTATTTGGACGGAGTGCATCCGTTCGCTTCTATGAACTTCTTCAGGAAATAATCACTGTCCTTATAGCCCACTTTTTCGGCGATCTCGGCTATCCTCATATCGGTTCCCTTAAGCAGATCCTCTGCCCGTGCGATCCTGTATGCTGTCAGATAATCCTTGAAAGACTGACCGTATTTCTTCTGGAAGAGCTGACCTAAATACGAACTGTTGACAAAATACTTCTTTCCGAGATCCCGGAGCGTGAGGTTTTCAGCAAAGTGTGACCTTATCTCCTTTTCGATCTCAAGCAGTACCCCGCCCGATACGTTTTTGCGAAGCTGCTGCAGATACTGCGCATATTCGCAGCAAAAGCTGGCCATGTGAGTATTGCTTCCGCGCAATATCCTCTCCTCCGAAGAATGCTCTGCTATAAACCTCAGGATCTCCTCCTGATTAAGTTCCTCATCAAGTTCCGATGCCATATGGATGAGCTGGAACAGGAAATAGTTGATGTTCAGTCTCTGGGTTTCGGGGATATCATTTTTGTTAAGTTCCGTATACAGTTCGTCGACTGCCGTTCTGATCGCCGCCGCATCATCATCCGATATCGCGGTAAGAAGTGTGTCTATAACATCTTTTTGTATCACTACGGATCCGGTATCATACGACGTTTCGTCATCATAATAATATATTGTCTTCCGGCTTCTGAAAGCCTCAAGCGATTTGAGCATACAGGCTGAAGTATAGGATCTTGAGACCGATTCTATCTTGCCGACATTCTTCCCGACAAATAAATTTGTATCGAAGCCGGTCTCCTTAACTATATGGTCATGAAGGTCCTGCAAAAATGCGCCCATATCGGTTTCTCTCTTTTTCGCAAAATAATCACAGTATATAAGTCCGATATCGTAGCTCTTCTCATCATGACTGACGTCAAATATGCAGTGATCCCTTTCCTCCTTCAGAAAATCCCTTGCGGCCGAAAAGACCTGTCTCTGACGCTTTCTCATCTCGCCCTCCTCCATTTCCTCGGACGATTCGACGATATCGGACATCTCAATGTCAACATAGCGTATCTCCTCTGACAGATGAAGATGATTCTTAACGTAGGAAACATTGGTTTCGTCATACTTACCGAAGAGAAGAGCGATGAGATTTCTGGCAAGATAAGCCTGTTCCATGGACTTCCGCGATCTTTCCTCGACATCCCGTTCATCCGATACCTTGGCTATCTTTCTGAGTATCCCGATAAGTTCGGTCTTCTCCACAGGCTTTAGCATGTATTCCATGCAGTCATATCGGAGCGCCGTCTGAATATATGTAAAGTCCTTGAATCCCGTAAGTATTATGAAAAATGCATCGGATATCTTCTCCTCCCGTATCCTTTTTAGCAGCTCGATCCCGGTCATCTCGGGCATCTTGATATCCGCAAGTATAACGTCTACAGAATATTCCTTCAGATACTCATATGCTTCAAGACCGTTGGTGCATGATCTTACCACATCAAATCCCTCGGCATTCCAGTCAACGACAGCCTTCAGTCCCTGCAGTATGAACGGTTCATCATCTACCAGCAATACTTTTCTCATTTACATATTCTCCCGGTATCGTAACAGTTATTGTAGTTCCTATCCCCTTCTCGGATTCGATCATGAATGCGACATTCCCTTCGGTTGCGATCTTTAATCTCAGGCATGCGTTCACAACTCCGATCCTGCCTCCCCCTTTAAGCTCATCGATCGACGCATCTTCCATTTTATGGCGAAGCACCTCAAGATCTTCGTCGCTTATTCCTTCACCGGTATCCTCTATCTCTATAATAAGATCGCCTTCCTTTTTGAAAACCCTGACAAATATCCACCCCGGATTTGATTTGCCTTCTATTCCGTGAACGCAGGCGTTTTCCACAAACGTTACTATCGTAAGACGCGGTATCAGATATTTTTCACAGCCCTCATCAACCTCTATGGTGTATGACAGTCTGTCACCGAATCTGTACTGCTGCAGACACAGATACGCATCGACAAAATCCATCTCATTCTCGATCGTGATATTGTCCTCGTTCCAGTCGGCATTCTTACGCTCTATGACAGCAAGCTTCTCTACCATCTCGGCCGTCTCTGCCTCACCCCTTATCACCGAGTGCATCCGAATGCTTTCCAGTGCGTTAAAGAGGAAATGCGGGTCGATCTGCGAATGAAGCGCCAGAAGTTCCGCCTGCTGCCTTGCGATATCCATCTCCTGTTCCTTGAGTTTTCCTTCCGAGACAGCCCTCGACAGTCTTGCAAAGTATATGGGAAGTATGGCATTTACCACAAGCATTAACGCAAAAAGGGGCCATCGTCTTTTCAGAACATCAAATCCCGTACCCTCATTCTCAAGTATATTGATATCAAACACACTGCCCGAATAAATGAACTCCCTGCTGTAGCCTCTGTTCCCCCTGATATCGCCGATCGGGATAAAATCATCATATAAGTAATTATTCCCTTCGGTGAAAAAATAAGCATAACTGTGATCGGCTATATACCCGTTCGCACCCGCGGCGGCCGACTCCATATTTCTCGTAAAAGCTCCGTAATCCATAACGACCCTGCACAGTTTCCTGTACCTCCCGCGCGGATAAGAATCCATCCAACGAAGGAGCATAAGTGTTCTCTGGGGCTTGGCGGACGGCACAAGATCGGTATCGTAATAAAACCTGACAAACGTTTCCTGTCCGGATTCCTTAAATTCCTCATACCACGGAGTATGGCTTATCCTGTTGAGATTATAGACCCCTCCTCCGTTTACTATGGTAGGATTATCGGTATACATCTCAACCGTAAACTCATTGATGGAACAAAGCGCCTTCAGAAACTTGTCATTCATGACGGTGCTGTAGGCGCTGTAGTATTCGACCCCGCCGTCATAATCCTCTTCAAGGAAATCCCTGAAGCTGTCGTTTTTAGTCACGTTGATCGCAACCGCAGATGCATTCTCAAGTATCTTTCCGAATGAAAACGCCATATTCTCTGCAGCCTTTTCATATCTGTACTGTCTGTCACTCCTGCCCGAGCTTATCAGCATCCCGGCAAAGACCATATCCGTCACAAAAAGCGGCAGGATTATACACAGTAAATACAGCACGGCCATATTCTGCGGCCATGCTGCGCCCGTCTTTCTTCTGCTTTTAAACCATTGTATAAGCTTTTCCATTATCATCCGGATCGTTTACAGGTTTATGATTATATCAGCGATATTTTCTCCGATCGGTTCCTTTCTCTGGGGATGAAGGTCGTTGAGTTCACCCGTACCATAGGATCTTACCAGGTAAAATCCCGATATATCCGTGCATTTCTCCTGGGCAGCCATAAGGCCGCGCCACGCCTTTCCGCCGTCATATGATATTTCCTCCATACGGGCGTTGAATTCCGGAAGCTGAACACATATATACGGGAAATCATCATGCCATTGTTTCCTTATGCCCCTGATGAACTTTTGTGTAAGTTCGGGGTAATCCCTGTATCCCGGACAGTTCGATTCACCCTGATAGAATGCAAATGCCTTAATCTGAAATCCCGCCAGAGGACCGAGCATACCGTTATAAAGCGCAGTCGGCTTCCAGCTGACGAACACTGTCTCCGAAGGTGGATCACATCTGTTGCCGACAAGATACTTCCACACTCCTCCGAGGTATTCTATATGATCACAACCGTCAAGTCCCTCATTGAACCCGTCCGTCGTCCTTATACCGTTACCGTATACAATACCGTATATCTTGCCCGGAGTGATCCGGCCGTACCCTTTTTCAACACCGATCCTGAGAACGATCGTGTTTTCTCCGGCATGTATCAGGCCTTCAGGTATATCATATCTCCGGGGCGGGTATGTATATTCCGTCTGTCCTATAAGAGTGCCGTTTATATAGCACCGGTCAAAATCCACTATCGTACCGAACCATAATCTTGCCGCTTTGGCCACATACTCATCGGGCACCGAGAAATTCCTGGCTATCCATAAACTGCCGATAAACCCGTCAAGTTCGGTATCCGAGAAGAAATCCGGAAATACTATGCTGCGTCCTCTTTCAAGTATCTTTGTTCCGTCTTCATAATGGTCTCTTACCCCCGGATCCCCATCCGCAAGCGCCCCAAGCCATCGGGCGGCATTTTTTTCATTATCATCGAGAATTTTCAGTCTGTAGCCGTCATCCGAAAACTTCTCTGCCTCAACGACCGCTTCATCAAAACCTTCCAGCATCTCCACACTCATGAAGGATTCTATCGGCGCTCCGCCCATCGTTATATCCACTATACCCACGGCAACATCCTCTTTTTTCCGGATATGCTTTGCCGTAAAATATCCGACAGCGCTGTATGCATCGATCGTATCAGATGCATGTTCCTTCCATTCACCTGTTGTTACATCTGTAATCGGTCCGGTAAATACCGCATTTTCGACAACCTTGAACGTCCTGATCATCGCATCGAACGGGCCTTCCCATTCATCCGGATACGTCTCCCTCACCCTTTCCATAGGAAACTCCATATTGGACTGGCCGCAGACAAGCACCACATCTCCGATCATTATGTCTTCCGACAGAACAGCCGTCCCATCCGGAAGCGATGCGGCAAGCGTATAGGGTCCTCCCTTTTCCATTGCCGGAAAGAATGCATCAAACCTTCCGGTATCATCCGATGACACTTCACAGGTTCTACCCGCAAACGATACGGTCACCGGCATATCCGCCCCGGTAAATCCCCATATCCTTATATCCTTACCGCGCTGCAGCACAGCTCCGTCCGTAAATATCCTCGCAAACTTCAATGCCATCGCCTGATCCTCCTAATGTGTTATCCTGAAAGTCTCGGAAGGTCCGAGATATGAATACGGCAGAGTCACTCCGGCAGGTGATATTATGATCTTTTCAAGTACAAACCCGGGGCTTACGGCTCCGACTGTAAGTTCGTTTGCACCCGCACCAAGTTCCGCTTCAATGTCGAGTATCCTGTAATTGCACAGAACTCCCTGTTTCCACATTTCTTGATCGTCGCCGACGGCAAAACCTTCGGGTATCATGTTCAGTCTTTGTGTATTCCCGTTACCGAATGATGCGGTAAACAACAGTTTTGCTTCATTGCCGCACGGATTTGCGGGGCTGGTGATAAATCTCACATTATATCTTCCGGCATCCTTCAGCACAAAGGCGTATGTCACTGTCGGGGACTGTCCTGCGGGGAATGTGATGTTCTGCGGATAAGCCTTAACTGCTCCGTCTCCTGTTCCATAGCCTTCTATTACCTCAAAGCCACCTGATGACGTATCGTCTTTCCGGATGAAATGCGTGGCATCGATCGAGATACAGTCTGTAAGATCATACCCGGATGAGCCGCACATAAGATATGTATTCTCGGCAAGATCCTCATGTATTACAGGGTTGTTCACAGGTATCCTGACTGTAATCTTCTGCTCTCCGGAAGTGACTGTCACAGTACCCTCGGCATACTCCCTGCCGTCAAGTTTCAGCCTGTCGGCAAATATGAACACTTTCCTTTTCTGTCCGCACTTTACGGATCTTCCCGGAGATATTATGTCGATAAAATCGTCACTGCTCGACATTTCGTAGGATACCTTCTCCTTCGACGCGGTGGATAGTTCAATATATCCTCCGCACACAAGCGGGTCGAGGGTATCTCCCATGGTAAGTGTCCTGCCAGACCAGAACCCTCCTTCCGTATGCTCTCCGGTCATCGGGATCGATACGATAAGACGCGGCTTATCGGCAGGTTCAAATGTATGGACCAGCGGATACATACACTCTTCTTCACACCAGTTCTTAAATCCGATGTGCTCCGACATCCCCATACCGTACCATTTTCCCTTATGGAAATCATGGAGTTTTTCAACAAGTTTTCTGTCACGCTTTATACACTCGTGTATAGTATCCGCGACCGTGTTGGCATATGTCGATCCAAAGGCCGCATAAGCATGATTCTGCCCGGTAAGGAGCCACATCTTCTGGATGTTCAGATTTGCCGTAAGCGGGAGGTAGACGAGCTCGTAAAATGCATCCTTCGACTCTTCCTGCGCCTTTTTGTATATATTCGCCGCACTCTTCATAAGGATGTCGATCTCTTCGATAAGACGCTCGCTCTCACCATATGCAAACGGTGCATACACATCATCGTTCATCGCCTCAGTCCGGCGTCTTCCTGTGATCTTTGTATATCCGAGAAGAAGCCTTGCCGTCTCGTTTTTTTCCGTCTCATTAAGGCCGGGAAGATGGCGCCTTACAAATTCATCCGTATAATGCCCCGCACTGTTCCTGTCTGATGTTCCCCACTTTTCAAAGTCATATGCCATATCCAGGATAAACGCCAGCGGATACTCATTCGTAAATATATCTCCGACATTTACTACCCACATCTCCCTGATACCCTGATCATATGCACTGCTCACCTGTTCCCATATCTTGGGAAGGTAAGATGTATTGAACCATTCGTATGATATCGGCCAGCCGTGATAATCCAGATGATAATACAGTCCGTATCCGCCTCTGCGGTCGATCCTTTCGGGATCCGGAACCGTCCTGAGGTTCCCGAAATTGTCATCGGAAAACATTATGGTGACTCCGTCAAGGTCCGGATCATCTACAAGACCCGGTGTGTTTTTGTCGCCGTACCAGAACGGTTCGACTTCCTTATAGAGAACAAGGAGTCGCGGAACATCATCCGGGTCGGTATCAAGCGTCTGCCCGATAAGACTGTTCTGGACTCTTATAACATCACGAAGCAGTTCTATGTTATCGGCAAGCGATGAGGAACCCTTAAGTATCGCGGTATCAGCCTCACCGCGCATCCCTATGGTATATACGTTCTCGAATCCGCTCCTTTTTTCAAGGCCGTCCTTCCAGAATCTCGTGATACCTTCCCTGTTGGCGCGAAAATCCCATGCATCACCGTATACCGAATCCGCTCCCCGCACATGTGAGTATTCCTCTCCCTGTCTCATGCACGGTTCATGATGGCTGGTCCCCATTATGACCCCGAGCTCATCCGCAAGGGCACAGCTTGCAAGGTTCGGACCGTCATCCGAAAATACCGCGGACCACATAGCTGGCCAGAGCAGATTTCCCTTAAGACGCAGCAACAGTTCAAACACCCGCGCATACGCCTTTGCATTAAATCCGCCGAAGTTTTTGTTACACCAGTTGCCGAATGCCGGCCATTCGTCATTTATGAAAAATCCTCTGTACTTAACCGAAGGCTTCTTCGACACAAAAGAATCCGCCGGCGTAAGCAGATACTCATCAAGCACGGGCGGTTTGATGTCCAGCCAGTCGGTAAATGCCGACACACCCAGAAGTTCGGACAGGGCAAAAAGTCCGTATATGGTACCACGCTTATCACTTCCCGCGATGACTATCGCCGACTCAAAAGAAAACCCTTTGTACCGGAGTCCGTCAATTATGTTCAGCGAGTAGACTTCCCTCTCTCCGGCAATGTCAAACAGGTCTATTACATTGTCCGCGGCAAGGTCATCGAGTATACTGCTGTTTCCGACCGTTCCGAAAAACACGGGATACTTAAAGAACCCCGCAGTATCAAAAAAGTCGGCATATTCGACTCCTATGGGCTTAGCCGAAAATACCTTTCTGATATCCTCCCTCACTCTCCCGGCGATCCTGCGAACTCCGGGATAGGCACATTCCTCATAAATGAATACCAGTCTGTTCTCTCTTATGTCTCCGGTTGAAAATCTGAAAGCCATGATCCGTTCCTCTTAACGCAGTTGTAATGTTTGCAATCAGAACATATTATATCATATAATCATCCGGTAAAGTTTAAACATCCGCGGAGGTTTATATGAAAAAATTACAGGCAGTGATCATCATATCGCTCATAACGGGAATGACGCTTACGGGTTGCACCCCGGGCAGTATTTCCGCCGGTTCCGCAAATATGCCCGCCGTGCCGGAAGACGTTTCTCCGGCCTCTGTCGATGAAGGAGCAAAACCTTCGGAGGCCGAATCCTCCCCCGAACCCGAAAATTCCAGGATCGAAGAAGAAACGCCCGGGACTTCCGGTGCCGAAGAAGAGTCATCAATGGCCGATCGCGCGATCGTATGGCTCGGCGATTCTCTTACACAGGGATCACTCGGCGAAGAGGATGACAACCTTTCCGGTGCCCCGTATAAGAAGCTGGCAAAACTCATCAATAATCCGGTCGAAGGATACGGATTGTACGGATACAATACTCATGATGTACTGTTCGAGTATACCGACAAGGATCATCTGGCCCAGACACCCGATCCCGAAAAAATATATATATTCTGGCTGGGATCCAACGACTGGGTTACCGACGCCGGAGAGAACCGCAACTCGGATACCGCCCCGGTCATAAAGCAGATAGACGATTTTCTCGCATCAGGAAATATAAATGATTATATCGTCATGGGAACAACCTCCAGGCACAGGCTTGGCGATCTGTACATACCGATCAACCGCGATCTTGAGGAGCATTACGCGCAGCACTATCTCGACGTGATCGAGACCATAAACAGATACGGCTATTCGCCCGATAACACCCACCTGTCACAGGATTCTTACGATGCCATAGCACTGTCCGTCCGTGATAAACTTGAAGAACTCGGTTATATAGATAAGGAGCAGAAAAGAAATACCGTAAAGGGACAGCCTATAGTATGGCTGGGCGATTCCCTGACACAGGGATCACTTGGCGACAACAACGACAATCTTCCGGGAGCCCCCTATGAAAAGCTGAAGACCCTCGTGGATGTACCTGTTGAGGGGCTCGGGCTGTACGGAGCAAAAACACACGATATTTTCTGGATCTACATTGACAGAACACAGATGAATCAGATAGCCGATCCGACCAAAACATATATCTTCTGGGTCGGCTCTAACGACTGGGTAAATGACGAAGGCGTAAACTCGGATACCGGGCCTGTGATCGATGAGATCGACCGTTTCCTCCACCTTGAAGGGGCGATAGATAACTACATTGTCATCGGAACGACCTCAAGACCCGGCCTCGAGGAACTGTGTCACGATATAAACAGGGATCTTGAAGACCATTACAAGGAGCACTATCTGGATGTGCTCGATATAATAAACAGATACGGCTATTCACCCGACAAAACACACCTGTCACAGGAAACTTATGATGCCGTGGCGGATGCCGTATATGAAAAGCTGATCGAACTCGGATATATTTGATCGTATAGCAAAGGCCCGGATGATCATCCGGGCCTTTTAATCTTCGTCATTTTACAGATCGATCAGTTCGTATAATTATCAAAATATCCCTGTACGAGCACGACAGGTGTTCCCTTATCTCCGGAGCCTGATGTCAGGTCGCACAGCGAACCTATCAGATCCGTCAGCTGTCTGGGGGTTGTTCCCTCACTTACCATCTTGCCTACAAGATCGGAATCTTTTTCCTTAATACTCTTCGAGATGGCCTCTTTGAGTTCCTCTCCGGAAAGCTGCGCAAAATCATTATCGGCAAGATATTTGATCTTAACCTCATTAGGTGTTCCTATAAGGCCCTTGGTAAATGCCGGTGAAACAACCGGATCCGCAAGCTCCCATATCTTACCCTTGGGATCCTTGAAAGCTCCGTCCCCGTATACCATTACCTCAACGTGCTTACCGGTTCTTTCAAGGATGACGGACTGTACTCCTTCCACAAGTTCCTGGCAGTCTCTCGGGAACAGTTTGACCTGTCCTTCCGTTGCCTTATTGGAACCGAGGAGTCCGTATCTTTCATTATATCCGCTTCCGTTAACCGGTGCATTCATTATATCATCAAGTCCGAATACCTTTTCGGCACCCGCTGCCTTTAATATACGCTTTGTACGCGCTCTTGTATGGATATCACAGTTGATCACGTTCTTTGTATAATCAAGGATCGCTTTGGCCTGATTTGCGAAGACTATCTCAACCTCGCATCCTTCCTCCTGGATGATATCACTGTAATATTCAACATAGTCCACACCCGTGAACTCGTGCTTTGTATATCCGAAGAGCTGGCGGTACTTCTCAAGTGAAAGCACATCACTGTAGGGATTGACTCCCGCTTCATCCACCCGGTCAAGACTTATCAGTTCATTTCCGACCTCATCTGAAGGGTACGAAAGCATAAGCACGATCTTTTTGCAGCCCATCGCTATTCCCTTTAAGCAGATCGCAAAACGGTTTCTCGACAGGATCGGGAAGATCACTCCGACGGTATCTCCGCCAAGCTTGTTCTTGACATCTTCCGCTATATCATTGACTGTGCAGTAATTACCCTGGCTTCTTGCCACTATCGACTCCGTCATCGAGATAACATCTCTGTCCCGGAGTTCAAAACCATCACTTTTTGCAGCTTCGATAACACTGTCGGTAACTATCTGTATAAGATCATCACCTTCACGAATGATAGGACAGCGTATTCCCCTTGATACAGTTCCGACTCTTCTTTCAGACATTTCCTTCCTCCTTAACCTTTGTAGCCGATCTCATCGGCGAGCTTCTTCTCGATGACGACAACGGCATCCCTGTGAAGGCGAAGGAATGTTGCCGGGCACTGAGGATCGATCTTGTCATCCATAAGAAGCTTCTTAGCTGCGTCCTGCTTGTTACCGTTGATTATCATAAGCAGGGTTTTCGCCTTCATGATAGAACCCATACCCATCGTCA
>JBGUNV010000086.1:0-19550 GCA_045117595.1 Lachnospiraceae bacterium | reverse complement strand
TGAAATAAGGATTTATGTAACATATATTGCCGGATGCCCCGGCGTCTGCTTCGTTTCCGTCATCATCGAGGATGCACACGTGCGCCTCCTCCACATAGGGAATTCCTACCGGTGTTACATCATAATCACGGTCTATCTGGAATGCGGCAAGGTTAAAGCATGATTCCGACTGTGCATACAGACAGTACAGATCTATCCCTTCGGTGTAAGCGTTCCTGACAAGTTCTCCTCCGCATATGACTTTCTTAAGTGTGGGAGGTATACGTTTCATCATGCGCAGCATGGAGGAAGTCATGAAAACTATGGAAATACGGTATTCTTCCAGGCATAATGTAAATTTTTGGGGATCTCTTACGACGTCTTTGGGAAATACGATAAGTGTGCCGCCTTCATTAAGCATGGGAACCAGCATGAGAATAGTGGCGGAAAAATTGAGCGGAGGAGTGAGTGCTAAACGGTCGCTGCCATTCATTACAGGATGGCCGTTGCACATGTTGCCCTTGACACACATCTCGAGCATGCCGTATTCCTGAAGAACCCCTTTGGGATTTCCGCTTGTCCCCGAGGTGTACACAAGATATGCGAGGTCATGTGGATCTGTTTTCTCATGACCCGGTAAGGTGTCACACTTCATCATCTCGGAAAAGAGGGCATCATCTATGAACAGTCTGCATCCGCTGTCTTCATATATATATTCGCGCCGCTTGTCGGCCAGGTCAGTCTCGACCATAATCGCAGCAGCCCCTAAACGCCATACGCCTATGAGGGTGACCAGGGGGCGTATGCCTCTCGGAAGGCATATCATGACAACGGATTCACGGCCTATACCGTTGTCCTTCAGATAACTGTATACTTTTCCTGAAAGATCATAGAGTTCCCCGTAGCTGATACCGGCGCCTGTGTCTACAGATATTACGGCAGGTTTTTTGGGATTCTCTGATGAGAATCGTTCAAGTCTTTCTATAAATGACATATTGCTCCCCCTATGTGATCGTTTTATCTTATTATCGCCAGGTTTGTGACAACACATATGATTATATTTCATAATCCGCCATCGGGCAACAACGTGATTTTGAAAAAATATAAAATACCTATTGACATACTAGGTGAAACGTTGTAACATACCGAAGTATAAAAGGAAAGGAAACATGACTAAATGAGAAACCACGGTTATGACAACTGCATGTGTTGTATGTGTCGAATGCTTATCTCCCAGGCAAGGTACGGGACAGGGTGTTGGACTCATTTGTCATGCATCCGCTCACAATGAACTGTCATTTCAGTTTCAGAGGAGTCCGTTGCCTGGGAGTAGATGGTCCCGGGCATTTATTTTATCCGGGAACACGATCTTGTAAAACATGTACGAAATATCGACATGGTATCGACATGGCAGCAAAATGATAGTAAAGTATAGGAAAGTTATAGGTTTAGGAGGAGAATAGTTATGAGAAACAACATTATCAGAAAAGTTCTTGTAAGTGCACTAAGCGCAGCGGTGAGCCTTGTGGCACTTACTGGATGCGGAGCCGGTGCGGCAGGTGCAGAAGGCGCTCAGCAGGCCGGAGGAGACAAGGTATTCAGGACACTTGATGAGATCAAGGAAAGCGGCGAGATCAATATCGGAGTATTCTCTGACAAGAATCCGTTCGGATACGTTGATGAGAACGGTGAATATCAGGGTTATGATGTTTACTTTGCCGAGAGGATCGGAAAGGATCTCGGAGTCAAGATCAATTACGTATCAACTGAAGCTGCGAACAGGGTTGAGTACCTTGAG
This sequence comes from Lachnospiraceae bacterium, assembly GCA_045117595.1. Lineage (GTDB taxonomy): Bacteria > Bacillota > Clostridia > Lachnospirales > Lachnospiraceae > UBA2868. The sequence goes on along the minus strand of JBGUNV010000086.1, from coordinate 17,773 downwards.
ACGGGAAAGGTTGATATCATACTTGCAAACTTTACCGTAACGGACGAGAGAGCTGAAAAGGTTGATTTTGCACTTCCTTACATGAATGTGGCTCTCGGAGTTGTATCACATGAAGACAATGTTATCGAGGATCTTTCACAGGTTACGGGTGACGACCAGATCATCGTTATCTCGGGAACAACAGCCGAGACGTACCTTGAGAAGAATAATCCCGAGATCAAGCTTCAGAAGTTTGATACATATGCTACAGCCAAGACTTCATTTGAGAACGGTACAGGCGTTGCATGGGCAAATGATAACACAGAGGTTATCGCATACTCACTTGAGAACGAAGGATACGTTGTAGGCATACCTTCACTTGGCAGCCAGGATACGATCGCACCCGCAGTTTCAAAGGGAAACAGCACACTCCTTGACTGGCTTAACGATGAGATCAAAAAACTCGGAGAAGAGAATTTCTTCCATGCAGATTATGAAGCTACACTTATAGACACATACGGTGCAGATTATGAAGATACCCTTGTAGTTGAGGGCGGAGGAGATGCAGCAGCATCAACATCGGCATCAGCAGGTGCTCTTGATATCAAGCCCGGTAACGGTGAGACGATCAAGATCGCAGCATCCCCCGTACCTCATGCAGAGATACTTGGTAAGGCTGCCGAGATACTTAAGGATTACGGTTATACACTTGATATAGTTGAATTTGATGATTATGTTCAGCCTAACCTTGTTGTCGAGTCAGGAGAGTTTGACGCCAACTATATGGAGCACCTTCCTTACCTCAACAGCTTCAATGAGGAGCAGGGAACGCATATCGTAGATGCAGGCGATATCCATTATGAGCCTTTCGGAATCTATCCCGGAACCAAGAAGAGCCTTGACGAGGTTGCTGACGGTGACAGATTTGCAGTACCGAACGATACCACAAACGAAGCGAGAGCACTTCTGCTCCTTCAGGATAACGGACTTATCAAGTTAAAGGACGGCGCCGATCTTACGGCTACTGTCAATGATATAGCAGAAAACCCTCATAACCTTGAGTTCGTTGAGCTTGAAGCGGCACAGGTTGCAAGAGTCGTAAATGAGGTAGAGTTTGTTGTCCTTAACGGTAACTACGCACTTGAGGCAGGTTATTCGGTGGGTAAGGATTCCATAGCCTATGAGTCGAGTGATTCTGTAGCTGCCAAGACATATGTTAATATCATCGGCGTACTCGAAGGAAACGAGAATACGGACAAGATCAAAGCGCTTGTTACGGTGCTTCGTTCGGATGACATCAAGAAGTTCATAACGGATACTTATGACGGAGCGGTAATTTTCTTTGAAAAGTGATGAAAATGTATTAGAATATACGGGAGAGCGCCTGCTCTCCCGTAATTTATTGTCCGTCACCTGGAGAAACAGTTTATATGAGTATCATTGAGATCAAAAACCTGACAAAAAAATTTGAAGTGGAAGGCCATACGATAACCGCACTCGACGGTATCAATCTTTCCATAGAAAAAGGAGATGTGTTCGGCATAATCGGAATGTCCGGAGCCGGAAAGAGTACGCTTGTCCGATCGATCAATTATCTTGAGAAGCCTTCTGAGGGACATGTGCTGATCGACGGAGTCAATCTTGAGGATCTGAGCGAGAAGGAACTTCGAAAAAAGAGAAGCAATATCGGAATGATCTTTCAGAACTTCAATCTGCTCGAGCAGAGGAATGTCATAGACAACATCTGCTTTCCGCTTGAGATAACGGGACAGAAGAAAAAAGATGCCAGGGTGCGTGCCAGGGAGCTTCTCAAAGTGGTCGGGCTCGAAGACAAGGAAAGAGCCTATCCTTCACAGCTTTCGGGCGGGCAGAAACAGAGGGTTGCGATCGCGCGTTCGCTTGCGACAAATCCACAGATACTTCTGTGTGATGAGGCAACGAGTGCACTCGATCCGCAGACCACTTCTTCGATACTTGAACTGCTCCGACAGATAAACAGGGATTATGGTATCACGATAGTTATAATCACTCACCAGATGTCTGTTGTGACCGATGTATGTACGAAGGTTGCGATAATAGATAACGGAAGACTTGTTGAGGAAGGACTTGTCGAGAAGATATTTGAAAATCCGGGTTCGGATGCTGCCAAGGAACTGATCTCGGGAAGAGAGGTCCGTTATACTCCGCTGCAGACCCTTAACGGTGGCAGAAGGATAAGGATAGTATTTCTGGAGAATTCCGCTTACGAACCTGTCATTGCCAATACGATATTAAAGCTCCAGGTGCCGCTCAACATTCTGAAAGCGGATACGAGAAACGTTAACGGAAAGGCCGTGGGAGAGATGATCCTCGGACTTCCTGACGGTGAGGATATACAGAACAGTATTATCGAACATTTCAAAGGCTTCGGGCTGGCTGTTTCGGAGGTGAACGAGAATGAATGAACAGATCATCAAGATGCTTGCGGAAGGCATAAGGGACACCCTGTACATGACCATCGGATCGGTCGTTATCGGATACGTTGTCGGACTGCCGCTCGGTATAGTGCTTTATGTGACAAACGAAAAAGGACTCAGGCCAAATGCTGTAGTGTATCGCGTGCTTGATTTTATCATAAATATAATCAGGAGTATCCCGTTCCTCATACTTCTTATCCTGCTGATACCCTTTACGCGATTCGTTGTCGGACAGAGTTACGGTTCAACGGCGACGATAGTCCCGCTTGTAATATGTGCCGCACCCTATATAGCCAGAGTTGTCGAGTCATCGCTCAATGAAGTTGATACCGGCGTGATCGAAGCCGCCAGATCAATGGGAGCGAGCAATATGCAGATAATAATGAAAGTCCTGCTTGTTGAGGCAAGAACATCACTTATGACCGGATTTACCATCACAACGGGACTTCTGCTCGGATATTCCGCTATGTCAGGTACCGTCGGTGGCGGCGGACTTGGAGATATCGCTGTCAGATACGGTTATTACAGATGGCAGACGGATATAATGATAATCACGGTTATACTGCTCATAGTCATCTTCCAGATCATACAGAATGTGGGTATGCGCATATCCCTCAAGTCAGATAAGAGAAAGAGATAAACGATTTATGGATCTACAGGTAATCAGTAACTACATTCCGCTTTATCTCGAAGCGTTCGCCCTGACTGTCAGGATCGGTTGGATGGGGATAGCTCTTTCGTTTGTAATAGGTATTCCCGCTGCGTTTGCCCTTCATTATAAGGTGCCGGTCGTTTCGGCGATCACGGGGGGATACGTTGAACTGTTCAGGAATACACCGCTGCTCGTTCAGCTTTTCTTCATCTATTTTGCCCTTCCCAAGATAGGCCTCAGTATTCCTGCCGAAATGTGCGGTGCCATCGGGCTCGGACTGCTCGGCGGAAGCTATATGGCGGAAGGTATCAGGAGCGGACTTGACGCGATCCCGGTATCCCAGGAGGAAAGTGCGCTTGCCCTGGGTCTTACGAAGAGGCAGATGTTCACGTCGGTTATCTTTCCCGAGGCACTGTCGATAAGTGTTCCCGCGATAGTTGCAAATATTATATTCATGCTGAAGGAAACAAGCGTATTCTCCGCGATCAGTCTTATGGATCTGATGTTCACGGCCAAGGATCTGATAGGTCTGTATTACGATACAACGGAGGCGCTGTTCCTGCTCGTGGTATTTTACATCATAATGCTTCTTCCTGTTTCGATACTCGGGAGCATATTTGAGAAGAAAGCAAGATTAAGGACGCTCGGGGTGTAAGGTCATGGGATTTGAGGTTTTGTTCAAAGGAAGTAACATGGCAAGGCTCCTTGAAGGTGTAGCCGTTGCATTGAAGATAAGCCTGGTGTCGGTAGTCATCAGTATTGTTCTGGGCGTGATACTCGGTATCCTCATGGCACTTAAAAAACCAGTGATCACGGCGATAACAAGGGTATATCTGGAGATCGTCCGCATAATGCCCCAGCTGGTTTTACTGTTCATAGTGTATTTTGGTACTACCAAGGCACTTGGTATAAACTTAAGTGCCGAAGCCGCGTCGATCATAGTCTTTTCATTCTGGGGAACGGCGGAGATGGCAGACCTTGTAAGAGGGGCTCTCGCATCGATCCCGGTCATACAGTATGAATCGGCGGCATCACTCGGACTCGATACGATGAAGACTTACCGTTATGTGATAGTTCCGCAGATCGTCAGAAGGATGATACCTCTGTCGATCAATCTGATCACGAGGATGATCAAGACAACGAGCCTTATCATGATGATCGGAATAGTCGAGGTCCTGAAGGTGGGACAGCAGATAATAGAGGCAAACCGCAAATCATCGCCCAATGCCGCATTTGGAGTGTTTGCGACTGTATTTGTGCTGTATTTTCTGGCCTGCTGGCCTATAAGCAGACTGTCAAAATATCTTGAGGCCAGATGGGAGAGCTGATATGGATGAGATACTGAAAGTCAGAAAGATCAGTAAGAGATTTGATGATATAACCGTATTTGAAAACCTGGATCTTACCGTCAGGAAGGGCGAGGTTGTTGTCATAGTGGGGCCTTCCGGATGCGGAAAGAGCACGTTTTTACGTTGTATCAATGCGCTTGAGAACATTCAGGAGGGAGAGATAATACTTGATGATGAGGTTATCGATCCGTCTTCAAAGGATATCAACAAGGTAAGGGAAAAGATCGGGATGGTGTTCCAGAGCTATGATCTGTTCCCACACCTGACGATAATGCAGAATCTTACACTGGCACCTGTAAAGGTCAGGAAAAGAGACCGCAGGGATGCGGAAAAAGAGGCCACGGAGCTTCTCGACCGTGTAGGACTTATATCCAAAAAAGATAACTATCCGAGGCAGCTGTCAGGCGGACAGAAGCAGAGGGTTGCTATTGTACGTGCACTTATGATGCACCCGGAGATACTTCTTCTGGATGAGATAACCGCAGCGCTTGATCCCGAAATGGTAAGGGAGGTTCTTGATGTCGTTCTGTCTCTGGCAAAAGAAGGCAGGACCATGGTGATAGTGACTCATGAGATGCTGTTTGCAAGAGCCGTCGCCGACAGAATGATATTCATAGACGGCGGCAGGATAGTTGAAGAAGGACCCCCTGATGAATTCTTTGATAATCCCAAGACCGAAAGGCTCAGGAAATTCCTGCATTCCTTCTCATACGATGATGAAGCGGCAAACTGACCGGATCCGGTCAGTTTGTTTTTTCATCCTCTGATCCGGAGGCGGATTCATTCCCGGATTCAGACGCGCCAAAATTATGGATCCCCTGACCGAGCATGGATTCATTTGCAACCGAGATCTGTCTGGCCTCATCAGCCGAATCGATAAATACCTGGGCGATCACCGGATCGAACTGTGTTCCGGCGCCTTCTTTTATTATTTCCATAGCCTTCTCAAAAGAGAAAGGTTCCTTGTAGCTTCTTCTTGAAACAAGTGCATCAAATACATCGGCAACTGCCATGATACGTGCTGAAAGAGGGATGTCCTCACCGGCCTTGCCGCTCGGATAACCGGTTCCGTCCCATCTCTCATGATGATAGGTGGCAAGGTTTTTGGCTTCCTTGAGATAGCCGCTGTCGCTTACGAGAGACATGGCGCTCGATATGACCTTGCTGCCTGCCGTGGTGTGACTCTTCATTATGGCAAATTCCTCATCCGTAAGGCGTCCCGGTTTGTTGAGGATCACATCCGACACCATTATCTTGCCCACATCATGAAGAGGAGCCGAATTGGCAATGTCTTCCATGAACTCATCGGTCAGTATCTCGGGATAGAGCCCCTTTTCACGCATTTTTTTCGTGATCAGGCGGACATATGCAGCGGTCTTACGAACGTGATCACCGGTGTTTTTGTCACGGCTCTCAACCATATCCGCAAGAACATAGATCAGTCCGTTCTGCATATGGTTGATCTCTTCGCTTTTGGCCTCCACATCCTCCAGATATCCGACTGTCTCGGCGATGGTCTTGGAAAGTGATTCGTAGAGGTCTTCTATCTCATCTCCTGTTGCTATATCAAGGTGGCGGAGTCTGTCTATGCTGATATCCCTTGCTTCTTCACTGTCATAGGCAAATTTCCTGGCCGATATGGTCATGGCTGCTATCGGGTAAATGAGATGATAGTCAACCAGCCAGATGCACAGTGAGAGGATAAAAATGTAAAAACCCATAAACAGAGAAAATACCTTGGTCATATAATTAAGAGTCGCATACCTTATGGCTTCGACCTTTACATCAGCCGCAGCATAGCACACGCACCTGCCGTAAACATCACGTACGGGCTGAAATACCGTCAGGAGCCTTCCGTATTTCGTATCGTCGATCATCGGCTCGATCTCTTTTCCTGCAATAAGATCTTCCTTATACGGCTCCAGGTACTCTTCAAGTTCAATGAACTCTCCGGGTTTTCCCGCAGCGACATCCGGAGTATCAAGATCGAATATGACCTCAACCTTGTCAGGAAGGAAACGGTATACATATATGAACTCTATATCGGGATTGGACAGCCTGATACTGTCTATCTCATTTTCGATCTCCCTGTATTCGTCATCTTCCCGGCCGAGCCTTGCGTATTCATCGATCCTGTCGGGATCAATCAGATTGGCGGTCAGCTTAGCGGCACTCGTACAGCTGTATGTATACTGTCTCATGGCAAAGTTCTGATACAGCAGGTAACTTATGATAGTCGTTACAACGGCAACGATGACCATTATGACTGAAATGATGGTCACTATCTTGCTCCTCAGGGAGAATGATCTGGTCATATTATGATTGGCATCGTTAAGCGCATCTTTTGACAGAGGAGCCTGACGCCAGCCGGTAACCCACAGATCGGGCTTGATCCTTGCGGGGATGCACTTTATGATGATGAACACAAGAATGACGGTTATGCCCTTATCGATAAGGTCTATAACGATGTCGGATGTCATCTGTGCCCAGAATACGGAAAGCGTGCCGTCCTCGAGAAGTTTTTTTGCAAAAGGTGCGGATATGCCTTCTCCGATCCCGAACCCGTACAGAAGGTAAGTCAGGATCGATCCGAGAACCCCGCCTATGAACGCAAACAGGGGGATGGTGGCAACTGCCTTATGGAATTTGTCGAACCAGCCCTTCTGTCCGAGATATGTACCGCATGCACTGATCATCGTGGAAAGCACAACATAATATGCATTTCCGGGATTTCCCTGCATATTTATGATATTGTTCAGATAGCCTACGAGTATTCCGGGGAAATAACCTCCAAGTACAGCCGCAAGCAAGGTTCCCACATTATCAAGATAAAGAGGGACTTTAAGCAGCGTAGCCGTACGCGGCAAAACGAAGTTGATAGCTATCGCAGCGCCCAGGAAAATCAACTGATTTATATAGTGTCTGCTTTTTTTGAGATCAGAAAGCTTCTCGGAATTTATCTTAAAATTGGAATCACCTTCCATAATAACTGCCTCCTCCTGATACGGATATGTATCATATTATCATATCTCAAATACCCGACATTATCAATCGATAAAGTAGATTTAAGATAAACAAAGTTTGTGATAGAATAATCCCATGTGGAACATTGAAAGATACGGAAAAATCATATGTTCAGCCGTTTTGGCATGTTTGCTCGCAGGGTGCTCCGGCAGGGCGGATGTTCCTGTGCATATTGAGGAAGTTCATGTGACTGTACAGGGTATGACGCAGGAAGTTAAGCTGGCCTATCTGTCGGATCTGCATATAGCCACATTGAGCGACGAGGTTGAGGAATCCGATGCTGTGAATGAACGCATCGGCTGGACTACGACCGATGGGATCACCTCGGCTGACAGGTGGCCAATGTGGGTGGATACTCTTAACAAAACGGGTGCAGATCGTGTGCTGTTTGGTGCAGATATGCTGGATTTTAACTCCGCTTCGAATGCAGATGTCCTGAAAAAGGATATGGCACGCCTTGAAATACCGTACACATACATCCGGGCGGATCATGATATGGAACCTTTTTACCTGAAGGATACGGATCCTGACATCTGTTATGAGAGGCAGAAACAGATATGCGGATATGAAGATGTTTATGTGGATGAGTACCCTGAGTTTGCGATCGTCGGATGGAACAACTCCACATCGCAGCTTACCGTGGAGGGCATGGAGAAGATACGACAGGCGGCGGCGCTTGATAAACCGCTGATACTCCTGACACATGTCCCGATAGCTCCGCTTGATGACGACAGCCTTGCGCTTACATCCCGGAATATGTATGGACGGGATCTTATCTGGAGCCGTGGCGGTACGGAAAATGTCCCCGATGATACTCCTGACGGACAGGCGACAGCCGAACTGCTCGAACTCATATATGCCGATGACACACCGTTTATCGAGATACTGTGCGGACACCTGCACACAACCTGGGACGGATATGTTACAGAGCATGTGCACGAGCATGTTTTCTCCGCAGCATATGCCGGCTGTATGGGCATCATCACAGTGACAGGCAAATGACCCCCGGGGACGGGGTTAGTGGTCCATTTTCAGTGAAGGCCGGGCAGCATGACGGATTCATCCGGCAATACAGTAACGCTCGGAAGAAAGGAACAGCAATATGTTTAGAGAAATGAGACGCTTTAAGCAGCAGATCAGTCAGGAAGACTGTATTCGCATTCTGAAAGAGCAGCCTCGCGGGGTCCTGTCCATGATCGGAGACGACGGATATCCGTATGGCATCCCGATGAATCATCTGTATATGGATGATGGTCACATCTATTTTCATGGAGCAAAGGAAGGCCACAAGATAGACGCCATATCCAAATGCGATAAGGTAAGCTACTGCGTTTATGACGAGGGATACCGCAGGGACGGGGAATGGGCACTGAACATCAACAGTGTCGTTGTGTTCGGCAGGATCCGTATAGTGGAGGATGAGGATAAGAAGAAGGAGATATGCACTTTGCTTACCAAAAAGTTTACCGATGATGAAGAGTATCTTGAAAGGGAAATCAGGAATGCCTTTCCGAGGGTTAACTGCCTGGAGATCATTCCGGAACATATGACCGGAAAACTGGTGAATGAGTCGTAGGAATTGAACCATGGGGACGGGGTCAGTGGTCCATTATGAGTTATACCCCAAAAGGAAAATTTGTTTATAAAGATGAAGAATGCATGAAGAAGATGCATGGGTTTTATGATAAAACTCTTGCTGATCTTAACGTGTCATATTATGAGGATTTTTTTGACACCTCATTCGGCAAGACCCATTGCCTGCTGGTTGGGGACGCGGATAAACCGAGGATATGTACGATACACGGCGGCAATGGTATCACACCGTTGAACCTGAAACTGTTCCTTCCGCTGCTCGAAGAATACAGCATTATAGCACCGGATGTGATCGGAATGCCCGGGAAGAGCGCCCCGTACAGGAACATAAGCAGCAAAAGGGATGAGTACGGCCTGTGGATTAGGGAAGTGCTGGATCATTACAATGAAGATGTGATACCTTTTGTCGTGTCTTCATACAGTTCGTCCATGTTTCTTTCTTTTGCGAAGCAATATCCCGACAGAGTTAAATGTGCCATGTTGCTTGTTCCGTCAGGGATAGCACATGGACCGGTTTTTCCTATGATGAGCAGGATGGTTTTTCCGTTCATAAAATACTATTTCAGTCCGACAAAAAACACGCTTGATGCGGTGATAGAGACTATGGGTGGAGAGAAAGATCCAATCTGGCGGGAATTCCTCGACCTTATGATGTCCTCCTACAAAATGGAAATGAGGGCACCGAAGGAATATAAAAAAGAAGAACTGGCATCGTTTAAATCTCCGCTTTTGATAGTAGCATCTGAAAATGATATTTTCTTTCCGGCAGACAGAGTGTTCAGTAAGGCGAGGAAGATTTTTGCGGGTCAGATCACAACAGTGCTGATAGACAGCAGGCATTTACCGTCGGCAGAAGTGATGGCAGATGTATGCAGGCGGACCGGGGAGTTCTTTAGAAAATGAACCTGGGGGACGGGGTTAGTGGTCCATTTTGCACAGACGCTTTACTGTTGTCTCGGAAACATCCATAAGCCGTGCAACCTGCTTTATTGTTAATCTCTCTTTTCTCAACGTACGTATAAATTCGTTTCTCCTGACCTTGTTAATGTTTGCCACTGCAGATGTTGACGTCAGCCCCGTTATGGATCTAAAGACTTCCAAAGCTTTTTCGTCTGTATAATAATGGTTTGATTGTCTGTGATCACCAGCGAACAGCTCGTCATCAGAACGATCGGATTCTCTTGCTAAAATACGAAGCAGAGAATCCCGTGTACCGGCGATCCCGCAGGCAAATGACACATTGATCACAGAGTTCTTTTGGCCATAATATGCATTGAAACTGCTCCATCGATATTCTGAGGCAAAGAGGCAAACATTGGCTTTGACAGGATTATTGTGAATATATATAAGTGCAGAAAGAAAAGCTCTGTTATTCTCTATTGTTGTACTATGGAAACGTTCCTGGAAAAGATGGCCGGAACGCTGATATTTATTGTTATACCAGCGCGCAAATCTTGTCCCGAGGCTCTGGAAAAAACCCGATAGTTTTTCGGGCGGAGAATTCATCAATATGTGGATGTGATTATCCATCAAACAATACGCATATATATCAATATCATATTTCCTTTTGCTGTCTGACAGAATATAGAGGAACTTTTGGTAATCGGAATCTTCTTCGAAGATGATATGCTGATTAACAGAACGAAGTATGATATGATATATGCCGGTTGGACTCATGATTCGGGGCTTTCTAGGCATATACACTCCTGTAAACAGTAGATTTATGTATTTAGTTGAATTGTAAGCGAATTATACATTTGTTGAAAAAGAAAAGCAATATGAAAATGAAAAATGGACCACTAACCCCGTCCCCCAGGGCCATAAATCTTGCCGAATATGATGGCAGGTACGTTACCATCAGGGATATATACGGAGATACCTTTACAGGCCGAGCCGGGTATGGCGGCAGCGATTTCCTGGAATGCGAATACGGCGGAAAAGAAGATGGTCTCTTTATTGAAGATGTTCTCATATATAATTCACAGATTGAATCGATAGAGGAGATCAAACCCCATGGTACGGTTGAACTGTGGACTGAAAATCTGATCCTGCGCAGATATCGCCCGGATGATGTAAAACAGTTATATGATCGTCTCGGGACAGATCCGGAAATGTACAGATACTCCGGCTGGAATCCTTATGCCACAATTGAAATGGCACAGGAGACTGTGAACGGATTTATAGAAAATTACGATGCTGATGACTCCTATTCATGGGTGATGGACATTGATGACATAATTGTCGGAACGATCGGGGCCTATGATCATAAACATGAGCAGATAGAGGTGGGCTTCAGCGTTGTCAGAGCGTGGCAGGGACGCGGTCTTGCCACGGAAGCGCTAAAAAAAGTGCTGGAATACCTGACGGAAAACGAAGGGATCACTTGTGTTACCGCCTGGTGCGCAGATGAGAATACCGCTTCGCGAAAAGTACTCGAAAAATCGGGCATGAAGCCTGTTAGAACCGAAAAGGTTGCCCTTGCGGTCGATGACAGGGTATACGATAAGTTAATCTATGAATACTATATATAAATCGGAAAAAGGAAAAGAGGAAATCCTGAATCTGTATGATAACCAGCTTTTAAGGCTTAAGACGCCCTGGAAAGACGTTTACGTGGATACTTCCTTCGGTAAGACGCATATTATAGAAACCGGTAACGTGCTTGGGGAGCCGTTGCTGTTTTTTCACGGGGGAAATTCCACGTCAGCATATACTCTTTTAACGCTTGATTTTATTATGGGAGATTTTCATGTTTATGCTGTGGATACGATCGGTCATCCCGGAAAGAGTGCTGAAACATCTCTGTCCCCAAAGAATTATGATTATGGTAAATGGGCCGGAGAATTGATCGATAAACTCGGGTATGAGTCCATGTGCCTCTTTGGCGGCTCGTTTGGCGCGGGAATCATAGCAAAAACAATGTGTGTTGCACCGGACAAAATAAAAAGGGCCGTAATATATGTTCCTTCGGGGATCAGGAATGCACCTGCCGTGAACAGTTCCAAAATGATGATTCCAATGATCATGTATCGGATCACCGGTAAGGATAAGTGGTTAAAAAAAGTCTTTTTGCCTTTAGCCGTCACTGAAGAGAATATTACTGACGATATATATGAAACAGCAAGACTCAGTATTCTTCACTCGAAGGTTAAGGCAGGTATGCCAAGTAATGCAGATGAGGAATTGATAAAAAAATGCAATGCTCCGACACTTGTTATGGCAGCTGAGCTGGATTGCCTGTTTCCGGGAAAAGGTGTGATTGAAAGAGCAAAGAAAATTATTCCCAATTGCGAGACATATCTGTTAAAAGGGCGCGGACACATGAACTTTCTGTCAGATGAAGAAAAGAAAATGATCGTTGATTTTTTGCTAAGATAATAGGGTTTATCATGATGACGGCAGGTCTTCAAGGCGGGTGGGGGGTGTACAGCACATTTATTATGCTTTTAAAACTTTAACGATGGCTGTCAGATGTATAAGAGAGACTTTGAAGACCGTCAGTGCCAAGGAGTGTTTATGAAAAAATACAGGTTGCCGATCATATTGTTTATCGTATTTGAAACAGTAGCTGTTACGCTGTGGCTGATAAAGGATAACCTTTTTTATCTGTTCAACTTCAGCTATATAGGCATATCAATATCACTGGGAGTTTTTCTTTTTATAAAGAAATACAGACATGCCAGACGCATAGTGCAACTGCTTGTCGGGTTGTATATGCTGATCTACCTGGGGCTCATCTGTCAGGAAAATATGCAGATCGAAGGGTTTTGGTATTATCTGTTTACAGGTGTATTTGAAGCAGCGACCATACATTATGCTGTTGCAAAAATATTTGGACCACTGATCTTTGGGCGAGGATGGTGCGGATATGCCTGCTGGACTGCAATGGTGCTGGATTTTCTTCCGTATAAAGAGCCGAAGGAGCCAAGGCGGAAACTGGGATGGATACGGTATGTCACTTTTGCTGCGTCACTTATATTTGTATCGGCACTGTTTCTTGCAAAAGTCGGAAATATTGAACGCATCATGTTTTGGATGTTTGTGGCCGGGAATATAGTGTATTACATTACCGGTATAGCTTTGGCATTTGCCTTCAAGGATAACAGAGCATTCTGCAAATATATCTGTCCGATAACGGTTTTCCTGAAACCGATGAGTTACTTTTCACTGATACGGATAAAGTGTGAAAAGGAAAAATGCATATCGTGCGGTAAATGCAAACGGGTGTGCCCTATGAATGTGGATGTGACTGATAATTCGAGAAAACGGGAAAATGGTACAGAGTGCATTCTGTGCATGGAATGCGTGAAGAACTGTCCGAAGAATGCACTTTGAATTCCGGAATAATACAATCCCAAGCCATAGAAGTATTGTTCTCTGATGTTTTCACAGGAGAGCCATGGAACGACGACTGGTCAGACAGAGAACAGCTTGATCAATATATAGAAGATCTCTGCGGTCAGAGCTATTCATTGACATATGGACTTTACGATGGCAATGAGCTGATCGGGCTTTCTATGGGATATATCAAACACTGGTACACGGGAACGGAATACATAATCAACGAACTGTGCATAAAGACTGATCATCAGGGTAACGGCGTGGGAACATTTTTCCTGACGCAGATCGAAAAAGACATAAAGGAAATGGGTCTCAAGCAGGTTTTCCTGCTCACGGACCGGGATGTGCCGGCCTATGAGTTCTATAAGAAGAACGGTTATGTCGAGGTCAGCAACCTTGTTCCATTTGCTAAATCCTTATGACGTGAGAACAATCCAAGGAGCAATAAAAGATGATAATTAAGAAACTTTCCGAACATATATGGTATATGCCATTTGAGGAAGAACGCGATCGTCCGAATCTCGGATATATCAAGGGGAATAAGCGGAGTCTTGCCGTCGATGCCGGGCACTCGGAAGCACATATCAGGGAGTTTTACGATTTACTTCGGAAGGAAGGTCTGCCTCTTCCTTCGCTTACGGTTCTTACACACTGGCACTGGGATCATACTTTTGCGATGCATGCAGTAAACGGTCTTACCATTGCTAACAAAACGACAAACCGGCATCTTCATGAGTGCATAAAGAAAATAGAGAAGAACGGTTCCGACGCGTTCCTGAACATATACGAGAGTATCCGAAAAGAATACGCAGGTAGTAAGGAAATGATCGTTGTTACGGCTGATATTATTTTCGAGGGTGAAATGACGATCGACCTTGGTGGGTGCACAGTCAGGATCCTGCCGACAGAAGCTCCTCACCCTGACGATTCAACACTTGTTTATGTGTACGAAGATAAAACGCTCTTTGTCGGTGATGCTGCCTGTGCACAATTTCCCAATGGTGCCAAGGACAAGAAACTGGCCCGTGCGCTGGCGGATAAGATACGCTCGACCGGTGCTGTCACTTGTGTTGAGGGACATTGGCAGCCCGTAGAGACAGAAGACACCCTGTCGGATCTTCTGAACTGAGGCCATACCGATGATAATATGAAAGCATTCTGCAGTTGCAGGGTGCTTTTTGATAGAAATTAGGAAGAAACGGTACTAAACGCAGGAATTAGTTTTGAAGAAATGGAATAACGCCCTTGTAATCTTGAAGAAACGGTACTATAATCTATTTGTGATTTTGAAGAAATGGAACAACGCTGTTTTGAGGATATGATATGTTCAAAAGAAAAGCCCTAGAAAAGCTAAAAAATTGGAAAGAAAAAAAGGCACCAAAGTATTCTGTGCTTTTGGAGGGGGCCAGGCGTGTTGGAAAATCGACAATTGCCGAAGAATTTGCAAAGCAGGAGTATAGGTCATATATAAAAGTGGATTTTGCCAACATAACACAGGATGTCCTTGATGTGTTCGATGATATAGCAAATCCGGACATTTTCTTTCTTAGATTGCAAACTGCAATGGGGATAACATTGTATAAAAGAGAATCCGTCATTATATTTGATGAGGTTCAACTTATGCCTAAAGTACGTCAGGCTATAAAGTACCTGGTTGCGGACGGGAGATATGACTATATTGAGACTGGTTCTCTGATCAGTATAAAAAAGAATGTCAAGGATATAGTGCTTCCATCTGAGGAAATGAAAATACAGATATATCCGATGGATTATGAAGAATTTATGTGGGCTATTGGGAATGATACTTATGGCGTATTGCGGGATTTATATAAGCATGGAAAGCCTGTAGGAAATTCCTTAAACAGAAAGCTGATGCGGGATTTTAGAATCTATATGGCAGTAGGTGGAATGCCCCAGGCTGTAGAAGCATATGTGGAAGGCAGGAATTTTTCAGAAATCGATGAGGTAAAGAGAGAAATCATAGATTTATATAAAGACGATTTCTTCAAAATCGATGATACCGGACTGATCGGAAGAATGTATGATTCTGTTCCAACGCAGTTGGCAACGGGTAAAAGAAGTTATGTTATTTCAGCAGCTACGGGCAAAAAAAAGATCGATAAGGATTTAGAACGTTTACATGATTTGCTGGATTCAAGGACGGTATTATCCTGCCATAATGTCCTTAATCCGAGCTTAGCGTTACCTCAAACGAGAGATGATGATATGTTCAAACTTTATTTGGCTGATACAGGGTTATTTACTACCATGATCTTCAGATCGTCAGGGAAGACGGATGAAAACATTTATACGAAAATGTTAAGTGATTCGCTCCCTGCAGATTTGGGATATTTATACGAAAATGCAGTTGCGCAGGTAATCGCCGGATCAGATACAGATCTTTATTATCACACATGGGAGAAAGAAAACAGTTCTCACTATTATGAGGTTGACTTTTTGCTTGCTTCAAAAACAAAGATAGTTCCGATTGAAGTTAAGTCATCCGGAATTGGCAAGCATGAATCAATTACAGAATTTCAGAAAAAGTATTCAAAGCATGTTGCGAAGGAAATATTGCTATCACAAAAAGATATAGGCAACCGTGAAATGTTGAAATTATATCCAATATACATGTTACCATTTTTAATTGAGGACCTGTGAAAGGATGGGCAAGATTTGCCACACTTTGCCGGGTTTTGCCATTTGGCCCGATTTTCTGTAAAATGACTGAAGCTTCAGCAGCTTGGCAAACTGGCGCAAACTGAAGCAATTTGATGCAGTTTTGGAGGTAAGAAATGCCGATAAAAGTATTATTCATCTGCCATGGGAATATATGTCGCAGTGTAAGCGCGCAGTACATACTGGATAAGATGATCGAAGAGGAACATCTGGAGTATGTCCTGTCTTGTGATTCTGCCGCAACCTCCCGGGAGGAGATAGGAAATCCCGTATATCCGCCTATGAGACAGGCGCTCGTTGCCCATGATATCCCCATAGGCGATCACAGGGCGAGACAGCTTCGCCGGGAGGAGTATGAGGATTATGATCTTATCATCGGGATGGACAGAGAGAACATGTATTATATCGACCGCATACTTGGCGGCGATCCCGAAGGCAAGGTTCATACACTGATGGAGTATACCGATACTCCCGATGAACTTATTGATGATCCGTGGTATACGAGGGATTTTGAGACGGCGTACAGGCAGATCAGAAAAGGCTGCAGGGCACTTCTGGAGTATCTGAAGGAAAATGAAGGTATTAACTGACAGGATCAGAATAAAGGCACTGGCAACGGCTGTGGCGCTGTTGTCAGTTCTCGCATGCCCTGTGATAACACGTGCTGACGAGGTTGATGACACAGCGGACCGGGATGATTTTACGATCATCATGGTCGGTGACATACTTCTTCATGACGGGATAGAGCAGTGCGCGAAGCAGGAGGACGGCAGTTATGATTTTTCCGAGATCTTCCGTCATACAGGGAGTGATATCAGGGCAGCTGATCTTGCGATCGTAAACCAGGAAGTCATAATAGGCGGCGAGGAACTCCGTATCAGCGGATATCCGAGCTTCAATGCCCCGTATGAGATCGCAGACGATCTGACTGAGGCCGGATTTGACGTGATATGTCACGCCACAAACCATGCTCTTGACCGCGGGAAAAAAGGTATAGTGAACTGCCTGTCATACTGGGAGGAGACCCATCCCGAAGTGATAACTGTCGGGATAAATGATTCGGAGGAGGAACAGGGACAGATCCGTGTTTATGAAAAGAACGGCTACAGGATCGCTGTCCTTAATTACACATACGGCACAAACGGCATACCAATGCCGAAGGGAATGCCTTATGCCGTGGATCTTCTTGACGAGGAGCGCATAAAAAGGGACCTGGCGAAAGCAGAAGAGGTCGCCGATATCACTGTTGTGTGTCCTCACTGGGGAACGGAATATAATCACGGCGTGACCGACACACAAAAAAAATGGGCAAAAGTATTTGCCGATAACGGAGCAGACGTTATAATAGGTACACATCCCCATGTGATAGAACCTGTCGAGATCGTGGAAGCTTCCGACGGAAGGCAGGTGCCGGTGTATTATTCGCTCGGCAATTTCATAAACTGGACCAGTGGGAGCGGTAAGGGCGTTGCCGACAGGATGGTCGGGGCCATGGCCACCGTGACGCTTCTGCGGGATGAGGATGACAATGTATTTGTCTCGGATTATGGAGTAAAGCCTTTGGTTTCCCATGTGGAATCCGAGATCAACGGTTCGACGGTATATTTTCTGGATGATTATACCCAGGCAAAGTCTTTTCTGAATGAGATCAGATCGCGTGATGCCGCATTTTCCTATGTCTATTGCGAGGATCTGTGTGA
>JBGUNV010000085.1:0-7977 GCA_045117595.1 Lachnospiraceae bacterium | reverse complement strand
CGGTCGACAGTGAGCATATGACTGACTGGTATGATTCCGCAGAAGAATAAAAGGCAGGAGAAATAATGATGAACAATATTGAAGAAGCGATTATTTATGCGACGATAATGCATCAGGGTAAGGTGCGCAAGTTCGGGAATACTCCCTATATACTGCATCCGATCGAAGTCGCCCAGATACTGTCCACTCTGACTGAGGATGAGGAGATTATCACTGCGGGTATCCTTCATGATATTGTGGAAGATACTGACGGAACCCTTTCCGAGATCGAAAAACGTTTCGGAAAGAGAGTGGCGGATCTTGTGGCCACGGATTCCGAAAATGAATATCCGGGTGAAGAAAGGAGCGCCACATGGAAACAGCGTAAGGAAGAAACGCTGCAGGCGCTGAAAAGAAGTACGGATATCGGTGTAAAGATGCTGTGGCTGGCGGACAAGCTTGCCAATATCAGGTCTCTTTCCGGTATGTATTCGGAACTCGGGAGTGATATGTGGAATAAGTTCAACCAGAATGATCCGGAACAGCAACGCTGGTACTACAAAACCGTTGCCGAGATGATAGAATTGTCCCTGAACAGGACCGGGGCGTTCAAGGAACTTATAAAGCATATTAATTTCATCTGGCCGGGAACTTTTGATACGGAAAAAACACGGTTCAGAAAGTATAAGGAGATCTCGGTAGACGGATGCGAACTGCTCGGAAGCGGTGCAAAAGGCGAGGTATACCGCTATGATGAAGAACTTGTCATAAAGGTGTTCAATGAAAACAACACTTACGCAGATGTGGAACAGGAGATCGCCAAGGCTCGTAAGGCGTTTATTCTCGGTATACCTACGGCAATATCGTTTGGGATAGTATCGGTCGGCAGGAGATACGGGGCCATGTTTGAGATGGTGGACTCGGATACCGTATCAAGATGTATCGCAAGATCTCCCGAACAGGTAAAGGTATATGCCGGGATCATGGCAGATGTTGCAACTGTCATACATGGGATCAGGGCTTTGCCGGAGGACGGATTCCCCTATGTATATGACAGAGTCAGAAGGTATATAAGCGGAGGTATCGGCATGGAGGATGAAGCCCTGGCGGCAAAATGCATGAAGCTTATCGATGCTCTGCCGATGACCGATACTCTGATCCACGGTGATTTTCACACCGGAAATGTGTTCATGCAAAAAGGGGAACCCCTGCTCATTGATATGGACAGGGTTTCCATGGGACATCCCATAACGGAACTTTCAGATCTGTATTATTTTTACGTGATACTCGGTGAGGATGATCCTTCGGTTGTTGAGCGTTTTATGGGCTTTTCGTATGATACATCAAAGAAGTTTTTCGATCATTTCCTGAAGCAGTATCTGAAAACGGAAGATGAAGAAAGACTAAGGGAAGTGACATTGAAGGCATCACTTATCGGATACTCACGTCATATCAAAAAGTATCGTAAAAACCGTGAACATTCCGATAAGGACAAAAAAAGGATCGATCACTGTATTGACAGGATACGCGAGATCACAGACAGTGTGCAGACACTTGAATTTTAAATCCGGAAACAGGAAGACAGAGATATGAGTAAAATTGCAGTGATATTTCCCGGAGTCGGGTACACAAAGGACAGACCGCTTCTGTATTATGCGGGAAAGCTGGCCGCAAATTACGGGTATGAAACCGTATTCATGGATTTTGCCGGGATCAGTTGGAACAAACAAAAGCTTAAGGATCCGGATTTCCTTCAAAGGACGCTGGAGATCTGTCTTACCAAAACTGAAAAGGCACTTGAAGGTATAGGGGATCTTTGTGCACATGATGCTGTCTTTATATCAAAGAGCATTGGAACTGTAGTAGCGACAGCCTATGAAAAACAGAAGAAGTTAAATGTCCGTCAGATATGCTTTTCACCGCTTGAAATGATCGGCAGCTATGTCCGGGATGAGGGAGCGGTGCTTTTCTGCGGTGATGCTGATCCTTATGCCGAATACAAAGCGCTTGAGCAGATCGCGGCCGAAAAGAGACTGAAGATCAACACGATAAAGGGCGGAAACCATTCGCTGGAGATGGGTGACATATTTACCGATATTGATAACATGAAAGATATGATGCGAATCGTTGATGAGATCGTAAGAAAATGAATGAAATCTTGAAAAGGAAACAGACCGGAATCACGGGAAAAAGAAGGGTATCAGACATAATGATCGGTGATAACCCCATAGATCTGTCGGCAAAGTACACGGTGGCAGGTAATGAGTTCATACTTCTGGAAAACGGCAGCGGTTTTACGGCATTTGACGGCGCCGAGGTTATAAACGAAAATGCCGGGCTTGATAATCAGCAGCTCATAGAATATATTACAGATAATCTCGGGGGAATTATAGGAGATCAATACTCCGATCCTTACGGGGAGCAAAGGATTAAGATCGATCAATGATCATGAAACGGATAAGGATAACGCCTGTTCATTATATACCGCTCAGTTTTCTGCTGGTGATTGTAGTCGGGGCACTGCTCCTTATGCTTCCTGCCGCAAGCGCACAGGGACGGCAGACTGATTTTCTGACCGCGCTGTTCACGTCAACTACATCCGTATGTGTGACGGGACTTGTAGTGGTGGATACTTATGCACACTGGAGCCTTCTGGGACAGTTTATCATTCTGGTACTGATACAGATCGGAGGTCTCGGAGTTGTTGCAGTCGCCTCCATGATCATGCTCATAGGAAGAGTTAAATTCAATCTCGGAGAGCGGATGCTTCTGACGGATTCACTTAACATAGACAGGAGGAGAGGACTGCTCTCGTTCCTGACACGGATGTTCAGGGGCGTATTCATCATTGAAATGGCGGGTGCACTTCTATGTGCTGTAAAGTTTGTTCCGATGTTTGGAATAAAAAAGGGGCTGTGGGCCTCGCTGTTCCAGTCCGTATCTGCTTTCTGCAATGCGGGAATGGACGTTGTCGGTCCGAACAGCATGATAGATCTGCGCACATCTCATATTCTCATGTTTACTACCATGTTTCTCATAGTTGCCGGTGGTATAGGTTTCGTAGTATGGTTTGACATCATTGACGGCATCAGAAACGGGATCAGATTCCGGTACTCCCCCTCGGCCTTTTTTTCACGTTTTCCGGAACACAGCCGACTGGTAATCATTCTGACGATTGGGTTGATCCTGTTTGGTGCAGCCGGTATTTTTGTAACGGAATACAGTAATCCCGATACACTTGGAAATATGGATCTGTCCGGCAAGATAATCAACAGTCTGTTTCAGTCGGTGACATTCAGAACTGCCGGATTCGCTTCGATCCCACAGGATAAGCTCAGACAGATATCATGCATGATAGGTTATCTGCTGATGTTTATAGGCGGTTCTCCGGTGGGAACGGCAGGCGGTATCAAGACTATTACGGCATTTCTGTTTTTCATGAACGCTTTTTCATACATTAACGGTAAGGACGAAAATGTTGTGTTTCATCGCCGTGTTCCCGAGGATATGATGCGAAAAGCATCTGCCATAGTTTTTTTCAGCCTTGTTGCGGTATTTGTAATGACCGTATTTCTCATATCCGGTGGTGGTATTATGCTTATCGACGGGCTGTATGAAGTTATAAGCGCTCTCGGGACGGTCGGACTTTCCCGGGGACTGACACCGCAGCTTGGTACAGGCGGGAGGATCATAATAATACTGTCGATGTACCTTGGAAGGATAGGACCGATATCGATGGCGATATTCTTTACCGGCGGGAACGCCCCGGCCAATGCGGTTAAACACTCAAGCGGAAAGTTTTATGTAGGATAACGGGAGGAACAATATGAAAAAATCTGTTGCGGTTCTGGGACTTGGAAAGTATGGTATGAGTCTTACGGAAAATCTTTACCGTCTGGGTGCCGACGTTCTTGCGGTGGACAAAAGCGAAGAACTTGTAAATGAGATCTCAGACAGATGTACATCGGCAGTTTGCGCCAATCTTGCAAACGAAGACGAGGTCCTGGCACTGGGTCTTAAGAATATGGACGTTGTTGTTGTATCGATGAGCGGAGATCTGGCGGCATCAATAATGTCTGTAACGGTTGCCAAGGAGTTGGGTGTTCCCGTTGTTGTGGCAAAGGCTGCGACAAAACGAATGGAGGTCATTCTCAAAAAAGTCGGAGCGGATAAGATAATTGATCCCGAAGGTGAGGGGGGAATACGATCCGCCCAGATACTGTTGTCATCAAATTTTAAGGATTTCTATGCACTTGATGATAATATGTACATGATAGAGATGGCACCTTTAAATGAGTGGATAGGGAAGGATCTTATCGAACTCGATCTTCGCGGAAGACTGAATCTGAATATCGTTGCGATAAGAAGAAAAGGGGAACTGCTGCGATTTGTCGATCCGAAAAAAAAGTTTGAAAAAGAGGACATTCTGCTTATCGTGACAGAAAAGAAGAACATCAAGAGAATAATATGAACATTAGCGTGACAGAAATTGTCACTGATGGCATAATATATTAGACTATATATCACATATACTGATGGATCGAAATCAGAAAGGGAATAGTATGCGTAAACTGGCAAAGAAAGGTAATATGAATGAGCGTATAGATGTTGTTCTTCGCAAGTTTCGTTCGCGAATGACATCATATCCGCCGGGGATGTGTCCGCTTGCATTGTACAGGTCACTTCTTCACATATCTATGGATCAGTCGTGCGGCAAATGTGTTCCGTGCCGTGACGGTCTCGGGGAAGTAGACTTTTATCTCAAATCCATTTTGAACGGCGATGCTACAGAGGAAACGCTTAAGCTCATGGAGTATAAGTGTCGTATGATCGCCAGAACTTCCGACTGTGCTGTCGGAGTGGTAAGCGCCAATCTGATACTTGATTCCCTGTCCGAATTTGCAGATGAATATGAAAGCCATATTAAGAACAGAGAGTGTGTGGAGAATGTGACCCAGACGACTCCCTGTATCACACTTTGTCCGGCGCATGTTGATGTACCGGGTTATATAGCCATGATCAAGGACGGGGAATATGCTAATGCAGTACAGGTCATACGTGACAGGAATCCGTTTCCTACCGCCTGTGCATTTGTATGTGAGCACCCCTGTGAGAGAAAATGCAGACGGTCTCTTATAGATGCTCCGATCAATATCAGGGGTCTGAAAAAATATGCCGTTGATAATGCCCCGGCCGATACGGTAGATAATCCCGCCACAAATGTCAGTACCGGCAAGAAGGTAGCTATAGTCGGGGCCGGACCGTCAGGCATGACTGCAGCATATTACCTTGCACTTATGGGTCATACGGTAAATGTATATGAAGAGCACGACAAAGCCGGAGGTATGCTTCGTTACGGCATCCCCGAGTACCGTCTTCCCAAGGAACGTCTTGACCAGGATATCGCGGCCATAATAAATGCCGGGGATATCACAATGCATTATAATACCAAGATCGGCAAGGATATTACTTTCTCAGGGCTTCGCGAAGAAAACGATGCCGTATTCCTCGGCCTCGGAGCACAGCTTGGAAATCGTATGCCGATGGAAAACGCCGACGCAAAGAATGTTATCGCGGCAGCTGATTTCCTGCAGCTTGTGGCAAACGGTAATCCACCTGATCTGTCGGGCAAAAAGGTCGTCCTTATAGGCGGCGGTAATGTTGCGATGGATGCGGCACGAACAGCAGTCAGACTGAATGCCGGATCCGTTCATGTGTTCACGAGAAAGCGCGATGACTATACGGCGCTTGCCGAGGAGATTGAAGGCGCAATGCAGGAGGGAGTAAGGTTCAGGACACTGTTGTCGTTCCTGCATATAGAAACAGACAAGGAAACAAATGAGGTTGCATCAGTCTGGCTGCAGCCAGAGATCGTGGCGGAATATGACGAGTACGGAATGATGACTACTGAGGACTCAAGCAATTATCCGTATCGATTCAAGTGTGATTACCTTATCCTCGGAGTCGGTCAGAGAAGCGATGTTGCTGACTTTGAGAAGGAAGGTGTTCCGGTCAACAGAGGAAGGATACTTGCTGACGAGACGTGTACGGTAGCAGATATGGACGGCATCTTTTCCGGAGGGGACTGCGTTACGGGACCGTCAACAGCGATAAACGCGATCGCTGCAGGTCAGGTTGCCGCTTATAACATCGATGAATATCTCGGATATCATCACAAGATCGGAGGTAAACCGGCTATTCCGCCTGCATATCCGAATGCATGCGTACCTACCGGGAGAGCCGAGATAGAAGAAAAGGATCCGTTTGACAGGAAAGACAATTTCGATTATGTCGAACTGTCCATGACTTGCGAAGAAGCAATGCGTGAAGCGGGCAGGTGCCTCAGATGCGATCATTACGGCTGCGGAGCCATGAAAGGAGGCAGAGGGGAATGATAAAGGTTACGATAGACGGCATAGAGTGTATGGCCGAAGAATATACGACCATACTTGATATCGCAAAAGCGAATCAGATATATATACCGACACTTTGTTATCTTGAAGGAGTGAATAATGTCGGATCCTGCCGACTGTGTGTTGTAGCCGTGGAAGGTTACGACAGACTTGTTCCCGCATGCCGTGCTATAGCCCGGGACGGCATGGTTATCACAACGCATTCGGACGAGATAACAAAGTACAGACGTGATATGTTAAAGCTCATTTTATCAAATCATAATCTTGACTGTATGAGCTGCCCCGCAAACGGAACATGTGAACTGTCTGATCTGTGTAATGCTTATGATGTCAAACATGCGGATCATCCCGGTTCAAGGAAGAAGATAGAGAAAAAGATCCCTAAGCTTGAGGATAATCCGTATATTACGTATGATCCGAGCAAATGTATTCATTGTATGCGCTGTATCAGTGTCTGTCATGATATTGCATGCAACGGGGCGCTGAAAAACAGCCGCTCTGGAATCCATCATGTGGTAAATGCTCCGTTCGGAAGTGATTATAAGGAGAGAGGATGCGAAACCTGCGGTAATTGTGCAAGTGTTTGCCCTACAGGAGCACTCACTCTGAAACGGGAAGCCACATACAGAAACTGGGAAGTTAAGAAAGTGCTCACGACCTGTCCTCATTGTGCAACGGGATGCCAGTATTATCTGGTTGTAAAGGATAATGAGATAGTTAATGTAGAAGCAGCCCCGGGACCTTCTAATCATATGAGACTGTGCGTCAAGGGACGTTCGGGAAGTTTTGATTTTGTATCATCTCCTGACAGAATCACAAAGCCGCTTATCAAGGACAGATCTACCGGAAAGTTCAGGGAAGCTTCATGGGAAGAAGCCATCAGGTATACTGCTGACAGGCTCATGGAGATAAAGGATAAATACGGAAGTGAATCACTGGCCGGATTTGCCTGTTCGAGATCTGCCAACGAAGATATATATATGGTCCAGAAGATGGTCAGGACCTGTTTTGGGACAAACAACACGGATAACTGTGCGCGTGTCTGTCATTCGGCCACGGTTGCCGGACTTGCAAAGACTCTCGGTTCGGGAGCCATGACAAATCCGATACATGATATCACTCATGATGTTGACTGTATACTTCTTGTCGGATCCAATCCAGAGGAAGCACATCCCGTAGTCGGAATGCAGATCAGAAGGGCGTTAAAGGACGGGGCAAGACTCATAGTAGTGGATCCGAGGGATATAGGGCTTACGAAGCATGCGGATATACATCTCAAGATAAGACCGGGTACAAATGTCGCATTTGCAAACGGAATGATGCATGTGATGATCAGGGAGGATCTGATCGATCATGATTATATTGAGAAGTATTCGGAAGGTTTTGAGGAACTGAAGAAAACCGTTGAAAAGTATACACCAGAAATGGTAGGCCGGATATGCCATATCGATCCCGACAGACTGGTTGAAGCGGCAAGAATGTATGCGACCGCCAAAAAGGCTCCGATCATTTACTGTCTCGGGGTTACCGAGCATTCGACAGGTACGGAAGGAGTCATGTGTATGTCCGACATGGCGGTGCTGTG